>JADZBR010000104.1 GCA_020852035.1 Caulobacteraceae bacterium | reverse complement strand
GGAACGTAGATGTTCGGCAGGTCGCCGGCGTCGTTGGCCTTGGCGTTGAGCAGGCCGTGCACCACCGGGCTCGCCGAATGGACGTGGCCGCCGGCGGCGGTGAACTTGGCGTCGCTGCAGTCGCCCTTCTCGTGGAAGTGGATGGCGTGCCAGCCGGGGGTCAGGCCCTTGAGGTTCAGCTTCACCACCACCCCGCGGCCGCCGTCGGAGAGGCTCGCCGCGCCGACCGCGCCTCCCTTGGCGTCCTTCATGGCGGCGCTGGCGGTCTCGGGCGAGCCGGGGGCGGCGGCCACGGTCTCCTGGGCCAGGGCGGGCAGGGCGATCAGGCCGGCGGCCAGGGCGAACGGAGCGATTCTCATGGGCTTTCCTTGCATGCTGCGGTGCGGCGCAAAGGTGGCGCCGGACCCCCTCAAGTGTTAACTGATGGAGGGACGCTTGGTGTCCCGATTCTGACGGCAGTAACCTTCCTTTGACCGACGACACGACCACACCCCCCGAGGCGGGCGGCCGCGGGGGCATAGCGCCCATCGCCATCGAGGACGAGCTCAAGAAGAGCTACCTCGACTACGCCATGAGCGTGATCGTCAGCCGGGCGCTGCCGGACGCGCGCGATGGGCTGAAGCCCGTTCACCGGCGCATCCTCTATTCGATGAACGAGACGAGCTTCACGCCCGACCGGGGTTATGTGAAGTCCGCCCGGCCGGTCGGCGACGTGATGGGTAAGTATCACCCGCACGGCGACGTCGCGATCTACGACACCCTGGTGCGCCTGGCCCAGCCGTTCTCCATGAGCCTGTTGCTGATCGACGGGCAGGGCAACTTCGGTTCGGTGGACAACGACCCGCCGGCGGCCATGCGCTACACCGAGTGCCGGCTGACCCGCGCCTCGATGGCCATCCTCGCCGACCTCGACAAGGGCACCGTCGACTTCAAGGACAACTACGACGGCTCGACCTCCGAGCCGGTGGTGCTGCCCAGCCGCATCCCGAACCTGCTGGTCAACGGCGCCGGCGGCATCGCCGTCGGCATGGCCACCAACATCCCGCCGCACAATCTCGGCGAGGTGGTCGACGCCTGCCTGGCCATGATCGACAACCCGGAGATCGGGCTCGACGAGCTGCTCGACATCGTCCCGGGCCCGGACTTCCCGACCGGCGGCGAGATCATCGGCCGCACCGGCGCGCGCCAGGCGCTGATGACCGGCCGCGGCTCGGTGATCATGCGCGGCAAGGCGGCCATCGAGGAGATCCGCAAGGACCGCGAGGCCATCATCATCACCGCGATCCCGTACCAGGTGAACAAGGCCGCGATGGTCGAGCGGATCGCCGAGCTGGTGCGCGAGAAGCGCATCGAGGGCATCGCGGACCTGCGCGACGAGAGCGACCGCCAGGGCATGCGCGTGGTCGTCGAGCTGAAGCGCGACGCGGCCGGGGACGTGGTGCTGAACCAGCTCTATCGCTACACGCCCCTGCAGACCTCCTTCGGCGTCAACATGCTGGCGTTGGACCGCGGGCGGCCCAAGCAGATGGGCCTGAAGGAACTGGTCGGCGCCTTCGTGGAGTTCCGCGAAGAGGTCGTCGTCCGGCGCACCAAGTTCGAGCTCGCCAAGGCCCGCGACCGCGGCCACGTGCTGGTCGGCCTGGCCGTCGCCGTCGCCAACATCGACGAGGTGATCCAGATCATCCGCTCGTCGGCCGACCCGACCCAGGCGCGCGAGCGGCTGGTCGAGAAAGCCTGGCCGGTCGGCGACATGATGGCGCTGATCGAGCTGATCGCCGACCCGCGCACGGTGCTGGTCGAGGGCGACAAGGTGAAGCTCACCGACGAGCAGGCCCGCGCGATCCTGGCGCTGACCCTGTCTCGCCTCACTGGTCTGGGACGCGACGAAATCTTTGGCGAGGCGCGCGAACTGGCGTCGACCATCGCGGGCCACCTGGAGGTCCTGGCTTCGCGCGAGAAGATCATGGCCATCGTCCGCGAGGAGCTGGTCGAGGTGCGCGAGCAGTTCGCCGTGCCGCGCCGCACCGAGATCGTCGAAGGCGACGCCGACGTCGAGGACGAGGACCTGATCGCCCGCGAGGACATGGTGATCACAGTCACCCACTCGGGCTACGTCAAGCGCACGCCGCTCTCGATCTACCGCACCCAGCATCGCGGCGGCAAAGGCCGCTCGGGCATGTCGACCAAGGACGAGGATGCGGTCACCCGCGTCTTCTCGGCCTCGACCCACACGCCGGTGCTGTTCTTCACCTCCGGCGGCAAGTCCTACAAGCTGAAGGTCTGGCGCCTGCCGGTCGGCACGCCGACCTCGCGCGGCAAGGCGTTCGTGAACCTCTTGCCCATTGAGCACGGAGAGACCGTCACCTCCATCCTGCCGCTGCCGGAGGACGAGGCGACCTGGGGCACGCTGGACGTGATGTTCGCCACCCGCTCCGGCGGGGTCAGGCGCAACAAGCTCTCCGACTTCGCCAGCATGAACCGCGCCGGCAAGATCGCCATGAAGCTGGACGAGGGGGATTCCATCATCGGCGTGGCCGTCTGCGAGCCGGGCCAGCACGATGTCCTGCTGACCTCGGCCTTGGGCAAGTCCGTGCGCTTCCCGGTGGAAGAGGTGCGGGTGTTCGCCGGCCGCGATTCCACCGGCGTGCGCGGCATTCGCCTGGCCGAAGGCGACACGGTGATCTCGATGGCCATCCTGCGGGCCGTCGACGCCACGCCGGACGAGCGCACCGCCTATCTGAAGTATCAGGCCGCCGTGCAGCCGCAGGACGGCGATGAGCCGGAAGGCGCCGATGCCGGCGACGACGAAGAAGAGGCCGTCGAAGGCGAGGTCATCCTCGACGAGGAGCGCCGCGTCTACCTCGGCGCGGCCGAGGAACTGATCCTCACGGTCACCGATTCCGGCTTCGGCAAGCGCACCTCCTCCTATCGCTATCGCCGCACGCGGCGGGGCGGGGCGGGGATGGACGCCCACGACCTCTCCAAGATCGGCGGCAAGCTGGTGGCGTCCTTCCCGGTCGAGCAGGCCGACAGCCTGCTGCTGGTCACCGACCAGGGCCAGCTGATCCGCACGCCGGTGGCCAACATCCGCGTCGCCGCCCGCAAGACCAAGGGCGTCATCGTCTTCCGCACGGCCGAGGACGAGCACGTCGTCTCCGTCGAACGCCTGGCCGAGGCCGGGGGCGATGAGGACGGCGACGAAGACGCCGTGGGCGAGGCCGATACGGCGAACGAGTAGTCCACGCCCGGCTGTCGGCCTCTCGAATTTCCAGTCTGTCGCAGGCGCCTGACTCGCCCGGCGATCCAAGCTAGGAAGTGTTGCGGTCCCAAAGAGCGGACCGCTCTGCGCCCGAGGGGGGAGCTTTGCGTATCGGTCTCTATCCGGGCACCTTCGACCCGCTGCACAACGGGCACATCGACATCATCGGCCGGGCGGTGAAGCTGGTCGACCGGCTGGTCCTGGGCGTGGCGATCAACGCCGGCAAGGGGCCGATGTTCTCGCTGGACGAGCGCGTGGAGATCGCCAAGGCCGAGATGGCGGCGCTCAACACCCCCACCGAGATCGTGGTGCAGCCGTTCGAGGGCCTGCTGATGCACTATGCCCGCGAGGTGAACGCCAACGTCATCGTCCGCGGCCTGCGCGCCGTCGCCGACTTCGAGACCGAGTTCCAGATGACGGCGATGAACCAGCAGCTCGACCGCAACATCGAGACCGTCTTCCTGATGGCCGACCCGCGCCACCTGCCGATCGCCTCGCGCTGGGTGCGTGAGATCGCCATCCTCGGGGGCGATGTCTCCAAGTTCGTCAGCCCGCGGGTGCAGGAGCGCCTGCACGCCAAGATCGGCAAGTGAGGCTGGCGCCCGCCGCGCCCGCCGCCTAGGAAGGCCGCATGTTCAAGACAGCCCTGATCGCCGGCGCGCTGGCCACGGCTCTCGTCGGGCCCGCCGTAAGCCAGGCCACCCGGCCGGCCGCCGCCGACTGGCGCACGCCCGACCCGCAGAATGTGCTGGTGATCGACACCAACAAGGGTCGGGTGATCGTCGAGATGATCCCCGAGGCCGCGCCGAACCACGTGACCCGCCTGCGCGAGCTGACCCGCGCCGGCCTCTACGACGGCCGCAAGTTCTTCCGCGTCATCGACCAGTTCATGGCCCAGACCGGCGACCCGCAGGACAGCGGCCAGGGCGGCTCCGACAAGCCCGACCTCGCCGCCGAGTTCACCTTCCGCCGTGGCGCGGACTCCGCCTTTACCGCCGTCGCCAAGCCGACCGGCGGCGAGGCGGGCTTCGTCGGCCCGATGCCGGCGATGAGCCAGAACCCGGCGATGATGGTGATGACCGCCGACGGCAAGGTCTCGGCCTGGGGGCTCTTCTGCCCCGGCGTGCTGGGCATGGCGCGCGGCAATGAGGAGAACAGCGCCAACAGCCAGTTCTTCCTGATGCGGCAGGCTTATCCCTCGCTGGACAAGCGCTACACCGCCTTCGGACGGGTGATCTCGGGCCTCGACGTGGTGCGCGCGATCAAGACCGGCGAGCCGGTGGCCGAGCCGATGGACCAGATGCTGAAGGTCCGCGTGCTGGCCGATATCCCCGCCAAGGAACGCCCGAGCGTTCGCGTGGTTGACACCCGCAGCCCCTGGTTCGCCGCCGAGGTGGAGCGCGTGCGCGCCGCCAAGGGCGCCGACTTCTCGGTCTGCGACCTGGACATTCCAACGGAAGTGAAATGATGGCCGACGATCCCGAAAACACCCTGGTCTTCCAGTTGGAGGGCGGCGATGTCGTCATCCGCCTGCGCCCCGACCTCGCGCCCGGCCACGTGGAGCGCATCAAGGAACTGGCCCGCGAAGGGTTCTACGACGGCGTGGTCTTCCACCGGGTGATCCCCGGCTTCATGGCCCAGGGCGGCGACCCGACCGGCACCGGCACCGGCGGCTCCCAGCGGCCGGACCTGCAGGCCGAGTTCTCGCGCGAGCCGCACGTGCGCGGCGTCTGCTCGATGGCGCGGACCTCGAACCCGAACTCGGCCAACAGCCAGTTCTTCATCTGCTTCGACGACGCCACCTTCCTCGACGGCCAGTACACCGTCTGGGGCGAGGTGACCGAGGGCATGGAGCATGTCGACGCCCTGCCGAAGGGCGAGCCGCCCCGCCAGCCGGGCAAGATCGTCAAGGCGCGGGTCGGCGCGGACGCCTGAGGCGCCATGACCCCGCGCCTCGCCGCGCGCTATCGCGAGCCCCGGCGCCGCTACCACACGCTGGAACACATCGAGGCTTGCCTCGCGGCGCTGGCGAAGGTCTTTCTGCAGATCCCGTCATCCTGAGGGCCCGCGAAGCGGGTGTCTCGGAGCCTGCCCTCAGGCTGGCGAAGCCAGGCCCATGGGGACGCAGGGCCTTGCCCGCGCCCTACGACCGAGCGGTTGGACGCCGAGAACGCTGGCTGGCTAGAGACGCGGTTCGCAGTATTTTCTCGCCACCCCGCATCCAAGGACGGCCGCGGCGGCGACTAAGGTCAGAACGAGCCGGGGGCTTCCGGTTCGACTGGGAGACGTCAAGGTCATGGAAGACCTGTTCAGGCATTTCTGGTGGATCATCTTCCCGATCTTCGGGATGGGCATGGGCGTCTACGGCATGTGGATCGACCACCGCCGCCGGCGTGACGCCATCGACCTGCTCAAGGTCTACGCCCAGAAGGGCGCGGAGCCGCCGCCCGAGCTGACCCGCGTCATGGCGCAGATGGCCGATCCGTGGGGGTTGAACTCCACCAACTCGAGCGGGCGCTACAACGAGCTGTGGAGCATGGCCACCTTCCTGGCGCTCTGCGCCGGCTTCTCCTTCGCGGCCTATGCCGGCCCCGCCGAAGCGGCCTGGGCCTTCGTCATGGTGGCGATCATCATGGGGATTTTCGCCATCGGCGCGCTGATCATCGTCCTCGTCAAGCTTCGTGACCTCAAGCGATGAGCGAAGGCGGGCTCGACCGCGAGCTCGTTGTCCAGGCCAGGAAGGGTTCGGCCGCCGCCTTCGCTCAGTTGGTGGCCCGCCACCAGCAGGCGGTGCGCTCGTTCCTGCGGCGGGTTTGCTCCCACCCCGCCGACGCCGAGGATCTGGCGCAGGAGACCTTCATCGCGGCCTGGGAGCGGCTGGGCTCGATGCGGCGAGACGACAATGTGCGCAGCTGGCTTTGCGGCGTCGCCTACCGCAAGAGCCTCACCTGGCGGCGCGGCCGGGCGCGGGCCGGCGCGCGCGATGCGGCCTGGCTGGCCGAGGCGGAAACGCCCGCCGGCCTCAGCGCCGAGGACCGGCTGGGTCTGGCGGGCGCCATGCAGGCCCTGCCGCCCGAGCAGCGCGCGGCGGTGGCCCTGTGCCTGGCCGGCGGCTTCTCGCACACCGAGGCGGCGACCGCGCTCGGCTTGCCCCTGGGCACGGTGAAGTCCTATGTCGAACGCGGGCGCGCCAGGCTGCTCGCCCGGCTGGAGACCGGCCATGAGTGACGCCGAAGACAAGCTGGCGGCCTTCTGGGCGGCGACCGAGGCGCCGGCCGCTGACCCGGTGTTCGTCGCCGAGGTGAGGCTGCGGCTTTCGCGGCGCCAGGCGCTCTGGCGGCTGGTCGCGATCACCGCCTGGTCGCTGGCGGCGGGCGTGGCGGCGTGGAGTTTCGCGCCGCTGGTCGAGGCCGGCCTCGGCGAGGCGAGCCAGGCGATGGCCATAGCGATCGGCGCGGCCTCGATCGGCGTGCTGGCCGCCGTGTTCGCCCGCCGGCGGACGGCGTAACAAGGTTACGATCATTTCATGCAACCGCCTGCATCCGCAGGCGATCGCCGGAGCCTCTTGTCAGCAGGTCGGGCGGTTCAGCCCGGCGGACATGAAGGAGCTAT
>JADZBR010000103.1 GCA_020852035.1 Caulobacteraceae bacterium | reverse complement strand
GGTCATGAACCTGTTGCGCTCGATCCCCGACCTGGTGATCGGCACCCTGTTCATCGTCGCGGTGGGCCTCGGCCCCTTCGCCGGCGTCATGGCCCTGGCGCTCAACACCGCCGGCGTGCTCGCCAAGCTGTTCTCCGAGGCGGTGGAGGCCATCGACAAGGGCCCCGTGGAGGGCGTGCGCGCCACCGGCGCGGCGCCGCTGCAGGAGATCGTCTGGGGGGTGATCCCGCAGGTGGCGCCGCTGTGGACCTCCTACGCCCTCTACCGGTTCGAATCGAACTCCCGCTCGGCGACGGTGCTGGGCCTGATCGGCGCCGGCGGCATCGGCCAGCTGCTGTTCGACGCGCTGAACGGCTTCAACTACGCCCAGGTGTCGGCCATCGCGATCGTCATCGTCGTGGCGGTGACCCTGATCGACCTGCTCAGCCAGGCGATGCGGAATAGGCTGGTGTGACGTGGCGCGGCCTTGCGTGGTTCGAGACGCGCGCCGCGCTCCTCACCATGACTAGGTTTGTGCTGACTTAGTCATCCTGAGGAGGCCGAAGGTCGTCTCGAAGGACGCAAGGCCCAGCCGCGCTCTACGCCGCCGCGTGGTCTTTCAGCACCCCGAGCGGGACGATGGCCAGGGTTTCCTCGTGGGTCGCCTCCAGCACCACCTGAGGGGCCATGCCGGCGTCCAGCGCCTCCTTCCAGCGCGGGGCGCACAGGCACCAGCGGTCGCCGGGCCTCAGGCCTGCGAAGCCGTAGAGCGGGTTGGGCGTGGAGAGGTCGTTGCCGACCGACCTGGAGAAGGCCAGGAACTCGGCCGTCATCACCGCGCAGACCGTGTGCATGCCGACGTCCTCGGCATGGGTCTCGCAGCAGCCGTTGCGGAAGAAGCCGGTCACCGGGTCCTCCGAGCAGGGCTTCAGCTCGCCGCCCAGGACGTTGCGGGCCTCTTTGTCGTAGCGGATGGTCATGCGCCCACCCTATTCTGGGCCGAGCCTTCCGCCCAGCCGCCGAAGGACGAAAAGGGAAACCGAACGTGCCGACCATCCGGCCCCGCCGCAGCGTGCTCTACATGCCCGCCTCCAACGCCCGGGCGATCGAGAAGGCCCGCGCCCTGCCGTGCGATGCGGTGATTCTCGACCTGGAGGACGCCGTCGCCCCGGACGCCAAGGACGCCGCCCGCGCCCAGGCCGCGGCGGCGATCGGCGAAGGCGGCTTCGGCCGGCGCGAGGTGATCCTGCGGGTCAACGGCCGCGCGACGCCCTGGGGCGAGGCCGACCTCGCCGCCGCCGCGAAAGCCGGGCCGGACGCCGTGCTGGTCCCCAAGGTGGACGACGCGGCCGACCTGGAAGCCTACGACCAGGCCCTCGCCGACGCCCCGGCCAAGACCCGGCTCTGGGCGATGATCGAAACCGGCAGGGCGATCCTGGGCCTCAGGGAGATCGCCGGGGCGGCGGCGCGCACTCGCCTCACTACCCTCTGCGTCGGCGGCCAGGACCTCGGCAAGGAGATGCGCGCGCGCCATACGCCCGACCGCGCGCCGCTGCACGCGGCCCTGGCGCTGACCGTCACCGCCGCGCGGGCCTACGGCCTTGCCGTGCTCGACAGCGTCTACACCGACATCGGCAACGCCGAGGGGCTCGCCGCCGAGTGCCGCCAGGGGCTGGAGTTCGGCTTCGACGGCAAGACCCTGATCCACCCCAGCCAGATCGAGGCCGCCAACCGCGCCTTCTCGCCGACGCCGGAGGAGATCGCCTGGGCGCGCAAGGTGCGTGACGCCTTCGCCGCCGCCGAAGCCGCTGGCCGGGGCGCCCTGCAGGTGGAGGGGCGCATGGTCGAGCGGCTGCACCTGGCCCAGGCTCTGGAGGTGCTGGACATCGCCGAGGCCGTCGCCGAGGCGGCGCCTTGAGACTGGCCGGCGCGGCCCTGCTGGCGGCGGCGCTGCTCGCGGCGCCGGCGCTCGCCCAGGAACAGGAGGTCGACCCGATCGGCGACGCCCTGCGCGAAGCGGTGCGGCCCTCGCCGCCCGCCGCCCCGCCGGTCTCGGAGATCTCGCCGCCGACCGAGCCGCCGCCCGCGCCTCAGGTCAGTCCGCCGCTCTCGCCTCCGGCCACACCGCCCCCCGCGCCGCCGGTCGTCCCGCCGGCCCCGCCCCCCGACCCGGACGCCGAGGAGGCGGAGGATTCGCTGCCGGCCGCGCCGGTCCCCTACACGCCGGGCATCGTTCCGCCGCGCGCGCCGGCGCCCTACCGGCCCAGCGCCTCGCAGAGCTACACCTATGAAGGCTACGACGATCGCCTGCGCTCCAGCTTCGCCTCGGCGCAGGGGCTGCTGGGCGCCCTGGACGGCGGCTGGACGCTGACCGACGCCTCGGGGCGGCGGCTGTTCGCCTTCCAGCTGGTCGACAAGGGCGCGTCGGACGGCCTGATCGAGGGGGTGTGGCGCGACCTTCGCCGCACGCCCACGCCCGCCAGCTCCGGCCTGATCGGGACCATCCACCGGATCGGCGGCCAGCTGACCATGAGCTTCGCCGCCTCGCGCGGGGGCTTCACCACCCTGACCCGGGCGCGGAGCATCGACGGCAGCTGGGGCGGGCGGCTCTCCGAGCCCGCCGGCGAAAGCG
>JADZBR010000102.1 GCA_020852035.1 Caulobacteraceae bacterium | reverse complement strand
GGTAGCGCTCGGAGATTTTCACCCCGTCGGAGATGCGCCGCATGTTCAACTGCGTCACCGGCGTGCCCTTGCCGGGGTGGATGTTTTCCGCCGAAAGGACGACGTAGAGCTTGCCGTCGATGTCGACGACGGCGCCTTTGCGCAGGGAGCTGGCGATTACCTTCACGTGGGTTTTCCTTGCGCCGCGCGACGCCTGGCGCGCGCGGCCTGTTGATTTTCGTCGCGCTCCTATAGCGATCCGGAGCGGCGCGGCTAGCCCCGCGCGCCGTTTCGCCCCATGAGCGCGGGTGTGCCAAGCCCGTGGTGGCGCGCCGAAACCCACGCCCGCCGCCGTCCGATGCTGGCGGCGCGAGGGCGCATCAAGGCGGCGATCCGCGGCTGGTTCGAGGCGCAGGACTTCACCGAGGTCGAAGCGGCGGCGCTTCAGGTTTCCCCCGGCAACGAGGCGCACCTGCACGCCTTCGCCACCGAGCAGCTGACCACGGCGGGCGAGGCCAGCGTGCTCTATCTGCACACCTCGCCGGAATTCGCCTGCAAGAAGCTGCTGGCCGCCGGCGAGACCCGCATCTTCGATTTCGCCCGGGTGTTCCGCAACCGCGAGCGCGGGCCGTTGCACCACCCCGAGTTCACCATGCTGGAATGGTATCGGGCCGGCGAACCCTACGAGACCCTGATGGCCGACTGCGCGACGCTCTGCACCCTGGCGGCCGAAACGGCGGGCGCGACCGCGTTTTCATGGCGGGGCCGCGCTTGCGATCCCTTCGCCGAGCCGGAACGCCTGACCGTCGCCGACGCCTTCGCACGCTACGCCGACATCGATCTGCTGGCGGTTCTGGACGACCGCGACGCTCTTGCCGAGGCCGCCCGTCGGGCCGGCGTCCGCGTGGCCGTCGACGACACCTGGGCCGACGTCTTCAGCCGGGTGATCGTCGAGAAGGTGGAGCCGAACCTCGGCGAGGGGCGGCCGACGATCCTCTGCGAATACCCGGCCAGCGAAGCCGCCCTCGCCCGCCCCGCGCCGCGCGATCCGCGCGTCGCCGAGCGGTTCGAGCTCTACGCCTGCGGCGTGGAGCTGGCCAACGCCTTCGGCGAGCTCACCGATCCCGCCGAACAGCGCCGCCGCTTTCAGGCCGAGATGGACGAGAAGGCCCGCGTCTACGGCGAGCGCTATCCGCTGGACGAGGATTTCCTCGCCGCCCTCGCCCACATGCCGCCGGCCAGCGGCGCGGCCTTGGGTTTCGACCGGCTGACGATGCTGGCCACCGGCGCGTCGCATATCGTGGAGGTGCTGTGGACGCCGGTCGCGTAGCAGGGCTGAAGCGCGGTGCGTCTTTCGAGACGCCCGCTCCGCGGGCCCTCAGGATGACTAGAGCAGCACAAGCCTTAGTCATGGTGAGGAGCGCGTAGCGCGTCTCGAACCACGCAACGCTCCTCAGCGATTTGCGTGAACTTCCTGCCCGCGCCATATCCGGCGCGCCGTGAGCACCCTTCGCACCCCCGCCGCCCTGGCCGACGCCGGCCTGATCGCGCCCGATCGCGCCGCCGCGCTCGCCCCGGTGGCCGAGCGCTATGCGGTGGCGGTGAGCCCGACGATGGCGGCGTTGATCGATCCCTCGGACGCCGCCGACCCGATCGCGCGGCAGTTCATCCCCGACCTCGCCGAACTGACCCTAACGCCCGAGGAACGCGCCGATCCCATCGGCGATCACGCCCACAGCCCGGTCGAGGGCGTTGTGCATCGCTACCCCGACCGGGTGCTGCTGAAGGTCACCCACACCTGCCCGGTCTACTGCCGGTTCTGCTTCCGTCGCGAGATGGTCGGGCCGAACGGCGACGGGACGCTGTCGCCCGCCGCCCTCGACCGCGCCCTGGCCTACATCGAAAGCCGCCCGGAGATCTGGGAGGTGATCCTCACCGGCGGCGACCCGTTCATCCTCTCGCCCCGCCGCCTCGCCGAACTGATGCGCCGGCTCTCAGCCATCGATCACGTGAAGGTCGTGCGCTTCCACACCCGCGTGCCGGTGGTCGATCCGCAGGTGGTCGACGAGGCCCTGGTCGCCGCGCTCCGCGGCTCGGGCAAGACCGTCTGGGTCGCCCTGCACGCCAACCACCCCCGCGAGCTGACCGCCGACGCCCGCGCCGCCTGCGCGCGCCTGATCGACGCAGGGATCGCGATGGTCAGCCAGACGGTGCTGCTGCGCGGGGTCAACGACGACGCGGCGGTGCTGGGCGAGCTGATGCGCGCCTTCGTCGAGACCCGCATCAAGCCCTACTACCTGCACCACGGCGACCTCGCGCCCGGCACCGGCCACTTCCGCACCAGCTTGCAGGACGGCCAGGCGATCCTGCGCGAGCTGCGCGGGCGCTACTCCGGCCTCTGCCAGCCGACCTATGTGCTCGATATCCCCGGCGGCCACGGCAAGGCGCCGGTGGGTCCGGCCTATCTGGATAGCTGCGGCGGCGTGACGGTCGAGGACCCGAACGGGGCCATCCACGCCTATCCGCCGGCTTCCACGTCATCCTAGGCACAAGGCCTAGGATGACGCAGGAGGGGCGGGGCGTTCCCTAGAACTTCACGCTCGGCGCGACTTCCAGCTGCGGGCGCGCCTCGCCGAGGTCGAAGAACTCACGCTCCTTGAAGCCGAACATGCTGGCGAACAGCACCGCCGGGAATTGCTGGATCGCGGCGTTGAACTCGCTGACCGCGTTGTTGAAGAAGCGGCGGGCGGCGGCGAGCTTGTTCTCGATGTCGGAGAGCTCGCCCTGCAACGACAGGAAGTTCTGGTTGGCCTTCAGGTCGGGGTAAGCTTCGGCCAGCGCGAAGAGCTTGCCGAGCGCGCCGGTCAGCACGTTCTCGGCGTGCACCTTGTCGTTGACGCCGCCGGCGGCCACCGCGCTGTTCCTGGCCTGGATCACCTCTTCCAGCGTGCCGCGCTCGTGGGCGGCGTAGCCCTTCACGGTCTCCACGAGGTTGGGGATCAGGTCGTGCCGCTGCTTCAGCTGCACGTCGATGTCGGCGAACGCCTGGTTGGCTTCCTGCCTCAGCGCCACCAGCCGGTTGTAGATACCCACCACGATGAACGCGAGCACCGCCGCGATCACCACCACCACGATCAAGGTCGTCATGTCCGGATCAAACCCCCAGGATGAAGCTGAACTCTAGCGGCCCACAGGGGAAAGCGCAAAATCCCCAGTCGGCGCCATCCCCTGCCCCGCGCCGCCCTGCTAGAACCGGCCGGTGAACCGACAACTGCGCCTGAAGCTGGAACGCCCCGCCCGCGCGCGACGCGAGCCCTTCATCGCCTCGCCCAGCAACGCCGCGGCCCGTCGCGCGCTGGAAGCCTGGCCGGACTGGCATGGGGGCCTGCTGGCGCTGGTCGGCCCGGAAGGCGCCGGCAAGAGCCACCTCGCCGCCGACTGGGCGACCCGCGCCGGCGCCGTCGTGCTCGACCGGGCCGCCGCCGACCTCGCCGCGGAGGGCCGGCCGGTGCTGCTGGAAGATGTCGATCGCGGGATCGACCCCGAGGCGCTGTTTCACTTGATCAACAGCGCCGGCGAAACCGGCGGCGGCCTCCTGCTCACCGCGCGCACCCCGCCGGCGCTCTGGCCCGCCGCCCTGCCCGACCTGCGCTCGCGGCTCAACGCCCTGCCGGTGGCGCAGATCGAGGAACCGGACGACGCAGTGCTGGAAGGGGTGCTGCGCAAGCTGTTCCGCGAGCGGCACATCCGGCCGGCGGACGACCTCTTCCCCTACCTCTTGCGCCGCATCGAACGCTCGATCCCGCAGGCCCGCGAAGTGGTCGCCCGGCTGGACGAGGCCGGCGACGCAGCCGGGCGGCCGATCACCCGGGCGCTGGCGCGCGAGGTGCTGGAGGACGTGCAAGGGGATTTGCTGGAGTAGCGTTCCTTCTCCCGGTCGGGAGAAGGAAAGACGCGCCGCAAGGCGCGGCGAGGATGAGGGCTTGCGGCTTTTCCGGAGAGGCCCGAGGCCCTCACCCTCCCGCCGGCTGCGCCGTCGGGTTTCCCTCTCCCGACCGGGAGAGGGATTAGGCGCTCGTCACCACCTGTCCACAATTCTGCTATAGCTTCATCGGTTAATGACCGACGTCTCGACCTTCCCCGAAGCCGACCTGCCCGAGCGCCCGCAGGCGCCGGCCGCCTCCGCCGCCCATCCGCTGGCCGACACGCCGGAACGCTTCTTTAACCGCGAACTCTCCTGGCTGGCGTTCAACCGCCGGGTCCTCGAGGAGGCCGAGAACCCGCGCCATCCGCTGCTCGAACAGCTCAGGTTCCTGTCAATCTCGGCCAACAACCTCGACGAGTTCTACATGGTGCGCGTCGCCGGCCTGAAGGCGCAGGTGCGCCAGGGCGTGCGCGCGCTCTCCGAGGACGGGCTGTCGGCCGGCGAACAACTGGAGCGGGTCAACGACACGGCCGCGGCCCTGATGGGCGACCAGCAGCGGCGCTGGCGCGAGCTGCGCGGCGAACTGGCCGCCGAGGGGTTGCAGGTGGTCGACTCCGGCGGGGTCAACGACGCCGAGCGGGCGCGGGCCGAACAGCTGTTCCGCGAGCAGGTGTTCCCGGTGCTCACCCCGCTGGCCATCGACCCGGCGCATCCCTTCCCGTTCATCCCGAACCTGGCCTTCTCGCTGGTGCTGAAGATGCGGCGGGTCTCGGACGGCCGCCAGCTCTACGCCCTGGTGCCGATCCCAGCGCAGGTGGCGCGGTTCTGGTCGCTGGGCCAGGTGCGCGGCGGGCGGCGCACGAACCGGCGGTTCATCTCGCTGGAGAGCCTCGTCGCGCTCTTCCTCGACCGCCTGTTCCCCGGGTGCGAGATCGAGAGCCGTGGCGTGTTTCGCCTGATCCGCGACTCGGACGTGGAGATCGAGGAAGAGGCCGAAGACCTCGTCCGCGAGTTCGAGCAGCTCCTGAAGCAACGCCGCCTGGGCTCGGTCGTCCGCGTCGAGATCGAGGCGGAGATGCCCGAGGACCTGCGCAACTTCATTCTGCGCGAACTGCAGGCCGAGCCGCAGGACGTGGTGCTCATCGACGGCCTGCTGGGGCTCGACGAGCTGTCGCAGCTGATCCCGTCCGACCGCGCCGACCTGAAGTTCAAACCTTTCGAGCCGCGCTTCCCCGAGCGCATCCGCGACCACGGCGGCGATTGCTTCGCCGCCATCCGCGAGAAGGACATCCTGGTCCACCATCCCTTCGAGAGCTTCGACGTGGTGGTGCAGTTCATCCGCCAGGCGGCGCGTGATCCGAACGTGCTGGTGATCAAGCAGACGCTCTATCGCAACTCGACCAACAGCCCGATCGTCGCGGCCCTCATCGAGGCGGCCGAGAACGGCAAGAACGTCACCGCCCTGGTCGAGATCAAGGCGCGCTT
>JADZBR010000101.1 GCA_020852035.1 Caulobacteraceae bacterium | reverse complement strand
TACTTCGGCGCGCCCTGCACCCCGGCCAGCACTTCCTGCTCGCGCAATGGGATACCGAGCTTGGCGTAGGTCTCCAGGAGCTCCGGATCGACCTCGTCGAGGCTCTTGGGCCCCTCCTTCTGCGAGGGCGCGGCGTAGTAGTAGCTGTCCTGATAGTCGATGCGCGGGAAGCTGACCTTGGCCCAGGTCGGCTCCTCCAGCGCCAGCCAGCGCTCGAAGGCTTCCAGGCGCCACTCCAGCATCCACTCCGGCTCGCCCTTCTTGGCCGAGATGAAGCGCACAATGTCGGCGGAGAGGCCCTTGGGGGCGAACTCCTGGTCGATGTCGGTGACGAAGCCGTGCTTATACTTCTCCAGCGAGGCGACGTGTTCGACAGTCTGCTTGACGGCCGCCATTACGCCACCTCCCGCCGGCGCGAAGACTGACGCGCATCGGCCTCCAGCCAGGCGTCCACGAACCGGTCCCAGTGCTCGGCCTTGCTCGCCCAGCCGCCGCTGACGCGCAGGGCGCAGTCGGCCAAATCGCCCGCGCCCATCGCCTGCAGCACATGGCTCCTGGCCACCTTGCCGGACGAACAGGCCGCGCCGGCGCTGACCATCACGCCGGCCAGGTCGGACGCCATCACCTGCAGTTCCGAACCGAAGCCGTCGCGGCCGAAGTTCAGCGTCTGCGGCAGGCGTGGCGCGCCCTCGCCGAACACCGTCACGCCCTCGGCTTTCAGCCGCGCCTCGGCGGCGTCGCGCCAGGCGGCCTGGTCGGCCAGCTTCGGCAGGTCGCGAAGGGCGGCCTGCGCCGCCGCGCCAAAGCCGACGATGCCGGGCACGTTCTCGGTGCCAGCGCGCACGCCCTTCTCCTGACCGCCGCCGAAGGTGCGGCGGGTCAGCGCCACGCGCGGCCCGGTCGCCAGTGCGCCGACGCCCTGCGGCGCGCCCAGCTTGTGGCCGGAGAGCGCCATCGTGTCCGCGCCGAGGCCGTTGAAGTCGACAGCGATCTTGCCGGCCGCCTGCACGGCGTCGACATGCAGCCAGCCGTCGGCGGCGCGCACCATCTCGGCGACCTCGGCCACCGGCTGGATGACGCCGGTCTCGTTGTTGGCCAGGGACAGGCAGACCAGCGGCGGGCCGTCCGTCTCGCGATCCCAGCCCACGAGCCGCTCGCGCAGCCAATCAAGGTCGGCTACGCCGCGCGCATCCACCGGCCACCCCTCGACCGGCAGGCCGCTGGCCAGCGCGGTCTGCATGACGCTGTCATGCTCGGTCAGCAGCACGACCGGCCGCCGCGCGCCGGCGAAGAAGGCGCTGGCGATCGCGGTGATGTTGGCCTCGGTGC
This sequence comes from Caulobacteraceae bacterium, assembly GCA_020852035.1. Classification (GTDB taxonomy): domain Bacteria; phylum Pseudomonadota; class Alphaproteobacteria; order Caulobacterales; family Caulobacteraceae; genus Phenylobacterium. The sequence continues at coordinate 2,257 of JADZBR010000101.1, read as the reverse complement.
CGCCGCTGAAGAAGGTGATCGAACCGGGCTTAACGTCCACCAGGGCGGCGACCTGCGCACGCGCCTGTTCGACCATCGCCCGCGCCGTCCGGCCGCCGGCATGCACCGACGACGGGTTGCCGCCCAGCAGCATGGCCGACATGGCCGCGTCCCGCGCCTCGGGCCGCACCGGGGCGGTCGCGTTGTAGTCGAGATAGACCTTGGTCATGCCGCCGCCCGCTGAGGTTGGCGCACGCGCCCCTCCACCACATCGGCCAGTGAAACCGAGGCGAGATAGCTCTCGATCCTCAGCCCCATCTCGTCCCAAAGGTCGTGGGTCAGGCACCGCTCGCCGCGCATCATGCACCCCGCGCTCTCATGACCGGCGCAGCGGGTGGCGTGCATCGGCTCGTCCACCGCGTTGATGATCTCGGCGACATTGGTCTCGGCGGCCGCGCGGGCCAGCCGGTAGCCGCCGCCGGGGCCGCGGGCGGAGACCACCAGGCCCTCGCGGCGCAGGCGGGCGAAAAGCTGCTCCAGATAGGCCAGCGAGATTTCCTGGCGCTCGGCGATATCGGCCAGGCAGACCGCCTTCTCGCCTTCGCGGCGCGCGAGGTCGGCCATCGCCATCACGGCGTAGCGTCCCTTGGTGCCCAGCTTCATTTCGCGTCTCCGCTGCAAACCTTGGCGTTTTCGAAGCGCCTTGTGCTAAAGCGCCCGCTTCGCGCGCGGAGCCTCGTCGCCCAGATGGCTGCGATCTAGGAAGACCAAGCGCGGCGGTCAAGTATTCTCGAAGGACCTTGAATGCCCGAAGTCGTGCTTACCGGCGCCGCCGGCCGCATCGAGGCGCGCTATTCCGCCGGCAAGAGCGAAACGGCGCCCATCGCGTTGATCCTGCACCCGCACCCGCGGGCCGGCGGGCACATGAACTATCCGGTGTCGGTGCAGCTCTTCCACCTGTTCATGAAGCGGGGCTTTTCTACCCTGCGCTTCAACTTCCGCGGCGTGGGCCGCAGCCAAGGCGAGTTCGATTCGGGCATCGGCGAGCTGGCCGACGCCGCTACGGCGCTGGACTGGCTGCAGGCCAACAACCCGGCCGCCTCGCAGACCTGGGTGGCCGGCTATTCCTTCGGCGCCTGGATCGGCATGCAGCTTTTGATGCGCCGGCCGGAGACCGACGGCTTCATCTCCGTCTCGCCGCCGACCAACATGTACGACTTCTCGTTCCTGGCGCCCTGCCCGGCCTCGGGCCTGATCCTTACCGGCGGGGCCGACACGGTGGTGCCGCCGATCGAGGTTGAGCGCGTGGTCTCCAAGCTGCGCACGCAGAAGGGCATCGTCATAGACTACGACGTGGTCGACGGCGCCAGCCACTTCTGGGGCGAGCACCTGCCGGAGGTCGAGAGCCGCGTCGGCGCCTATCTCGACAAGCGGATCGAGGCCGACCCGATCTAGGGCCGCGGCCGGTTCTGCATCAGCTTGAAGATGCCCGAACCGCGGACGACGTCCCGCGAGCCGACATAAGCTCTCGCTTCGGCGAAGGCGACGTCGGCGGTGTGACGCGTGATCTTGGCCTCGCCCATCACCCACTCGCCCACCCGCGCCATGTGCAGGAAATCCACCGAGAGGTGGATGGTCACGCCCGGCCGCCGCGCGGCGCGAAAGGTCGCCGCGCCCATCAGGCCGTCCAGGAAGGCCGTCAGCATGCCGCCATGCACCAGGCCCAGCCCGTTGGCGTGCCGCGGCAGGGCGAAGAAAGCCTGCTCGGTCAGTTCACCCGACGCGCGATGGAAATAAGGGCCGTTGCGGCTCGAGAACTCGCCCCGCCCGGTGGATGCGACGAATCCCTCCGGCGGCGGCGGGATGGCCTCATCCACGCGGGAAGATCCGATGCAGCACCCGGTCGCCGGGCAGCACGCCGAGCTGGGCGGCCCGGCCGCCGGGGATCTCCAGCACCGCCCGCACGGGCCCGCCCGCGGGCACCGGCGCCTCCGAGAGCGGCGTGGTGTTGCGCGCGATGGAGAGGATGCGGCCGTCGGCGCGCACGAAGATCATGTCCAGCGGGATCAGGGTGTTCTTCATCCAGAAGGCCACCGGCCGCTCGGTCTTGAAGTCGAACAGCATGCCGCGGTCGGGCGCCAGCGACTTGCGAAACATCAGGCCCCGCGCGCGGGTCTCGTCGTTGTCCACGAACTCCACCTGGAAGGCGTGGCGGCCCTTGGCGGTGACGATCTCAAGCGGTTGCAAGGCCGCCGGCCGGGCGGCGGCGGGCATGGCC
>JADZBR010000100.1 GCA_020852035.1 Caulobacteraceae bacterium | reverse complement strand
CTCGGCAATCCGCGACCAACTCGGCCTGAAGGTGGGCGATGCGGCCTTCTTCGTCGGCGGCGATCCGAAAGCCTTCTACAAGTTCGCCGGGCTCGCCCGCACCAAGGTCGGCACCGACCTCGGCCTTGTCGACGAGAACCGCTTCGACTTCTGCTGGATCGTCGATTTCCCGATGTTCGAGTTCAACGAGGAGAAGAACCACGTCGACTTCTCCCACAACCCGTTCTCGATGCCGCAGGGCGAGTTGGAGGCGCTGAACACCAAGGACCCGCTGGAGATCCTCGCCTACCAGTACGACATCGTCGTCAACGGCGTGGAGCTGTGCTCCGGCGCGGTGCGGAACCACCGCCCGGACGTGATGGTCCGCGCCTTCGAGATCGCCGGCTATTCGGAAGCCGAGGTCGAGGAGCAGTTCGGCGGCCTGTTCAACGCCTTCCGCTATGGTGCCCCGCCGCACGCCGGCATGGCCCCGGGCGTCGACCGCATCGTCATGCTGCTGGCCGGCGTGCAGAGCATCCGCGAGGTGATCGCCTTCCCGCTGAACCAGCAGGGGCAGGACCTCTTGATGAACGCGCCTTCAGAAGTGATGGATAAGCAGCTGAAAGAACTGCACATCCGCCTCGCGCCGCCCATCAAGGCGGGCTGAGGCCGCGCTACTCCCACTCCGTCATCCTAGGCCTTGTGCCTAGGGTCCCTCTTGCCGCCACCGAGACGTCGAAGGCGGTCGCGGGCGACCCCGGCCTCTTCTGCTCCGTCTGAGCAGCGGGCTGAGGGACCCTAGGCACAAGGCCTAGGGTGACGACGGGGAGGGTGGAACGTGCGCCCCTACCAGCGCGGCGCGCTGGGCGGTTTCGGGGGCGCCGCCGGCGCGCGGGGAGCCACCATCACCCGCACGGCCGGCGTGTTGCGCTTGATCATCAGCACCGCCGTGCCGCGGTTGCAGCGCGCCACCAGCCCCTTGGGCAGGCGCGTGGAGCCGTCGCTGCAGGCGTCGTCCAGCTGGTCCTGCGTCAGCCCCTTGGCGCGCGACAGGTCCGCCCCGCGCAGCTGGGCGCGCGAAAGGTCGGCGTCGGTGAAGTCCGAGCCGGTCAGGATCGCCCCCACCAGGTTGGCGCTGGACAGGTCCGCCTCGCGGAACGAGGAGCGTTCCAGGCGCGCGTCGCGCAGGTTGGCGGCGGTCAGATCGGCCTCGCGGAAGTCCGCGCCCGCCGCGCGCACCGCGTTGAAGTTGGCCGAGATCAGTTCGGCCGAGCGGAAGGCCGCGCCGCTGATGTCGGCCTTCACGAAGGTCGCGCCCACCGCCTCGCTGCTGGTCATGATGGCGCCGGAGAGGTTGGCGTCGGTGAAGTTGACGCCGTGCATCGAGGCGCCGGTCAGGTTGGCGTTGGCGAGGTTGGAACCGGAGAAGTCGGCGCCCGACATCTCCGCGGCCCGCACGTCGGCGCGCGACAGGTTCGCCCGCGAGAAGTTGCCGCCGATGATGGTGGCGCCCTGCAGGTTCGAGCCGATCATCGTCGCCTGGCTGAAGTTGGCGCCGATGAAGCGCACGCCGGCCATCTTGCGCCCGGAGAGCTCGCAGCCGCCGCAGGAGCCGCCGAACGCCTTCAGTCGCGGCACGTCGCGGTCGCTGGACATGGCGCTGGCCGCCTGCGGCGCGGCCAGGCCGATCAGCGAGATCGCAAACAGAAACGCCGTCAGGCGGGACAGGATCATGGTCCCGATTTGACCGACCTTTCCGCCCCGCGCCACTTAATTCGGGGTAAGCCTTGCGGCCTCAACAAGGCCGAAGGCGCAGGCCCCGCGGCAGAATCGTGGCCTCGTCGCCACAGGCCCGGGCCAGCTGGCCAGGGGTGAGTCCGACCGCGCGGCCCATCTCGGCGCCTGAGAAATTGGCGCCGTCGAGATTCGCGCCGGCGAAGTTCGCCCCGTTGAGGTAAGTCCCCACGAAGCTGGCGTGCGTCAGATTGGCGCGCGAGAAATTGGCCCCGGTGAACACCGCGCCGTAAGCCTCCACGTCGCGCAGGTCCGCGCCGGAGAAGTTGGCCCGGCTGGAGACCGAGAGGCTGAGGTCGGCCTGGCGCAGCCGCGCGCCGCTGAAGTTGCGCCCGGACAGCTGGCGGCCCCCGAAGTCGGCCTGGAAGAGGTTGCACCCCGGGCAGCTGGCGCCGGCGGCGGCCCTGGCGATCTGGCCACGGTTCTGCGCGGCGGCCGGCGCGGCGGCGGCCAGCGTCAGGGCGAGGGCGACATAGGCGATCGGTTTCATTTCGGGACGCGGCTCCTCGGGGTTCGCGACATTCGCCGCAAGCTGTGCAAGGCGGTTGCCAAAATCCTCCCCCATGTAGTGCAGCGGAATGGGGGAGGGGGAGGATTTGAGCGCCTTTCAGCCCGCGCCTTCGTCCAGCCGCCCCGCCCTGGTTCCGCAGGTTTCGCAGATCAGGCTCGCCCCCTTGCGCACCACCGCCACGTCGCCGCAGGCCGCGCAGACGTCGGCCTCCAGCGCAGATCCCGGGCCGCGTCGCTCGATCGGCAGGAACACCAGGTTGTCCGGCGCCGCGCCGCGCGAGAAGCCCTTGGAGATGAACCGCGACGCCGGCTGCGGCTCGTCGGCAAACCCGGCGGCCCGGTCGGCCTTGCCGTGGCCCAGCCCGTCGGCGTCGAAGTCGCCGATGTCGTTGGAGGCGAGGTCGTCGCGGCCGAGGTAGGAGACGCCCCGCTCGCGGAAGATGTAGTCGAGAATCGAGGTCGCCGAGCGCACCCGATCATTGCCGGTCACCGGCCCGGCCGGCTCGAACCGGGTGAAGACGAAGGCGTCGACGAACTCGTCCAGCGGCACGCCGTATTGCAGGCCGATGGAGATCGCGATGGCGAAGTTGTTCATCAGGCTGCGGAAGGCGGCGCCTTCCTTGTGCATGTCGAGGAAGATCTCGCCCAGCTCGCCGTCGTCGTATTCGCCGGTGTGCAGATAGACCTTGTGGCCGCCGACCGCGGCCTTCTGGATGTAGCCCTTGCGCCGGTCGGGCAGCTTGCGGCGCACCCGTTCGCGCTCGACCACCCGCTCGACCACCGTCTCCACCGGCGGCTCGGAGGCGGGCGCGGCGCGTTCCGGTTCGACCGGCGCCAGGGCGAAATCGTGCGGCGGCTGCGCGCGGTCGAGCCGCACCGCCGGCGCGCCGGTTTCCAGCACCGCTGCGACCAGCGCCACAGCCTCGGCGGGCGAGGCGTGGAACGGGAGCTCCAGCAACACCGGAACCGTCACGCGCGGCGCGAGGGCGGCGGCCATCTCGGCCGCCGGGCGCCAGTCGAGGTCGCCGCGCCCCGCCAGGGCGGCCGCCTGCGCCGGGGTCAGCCAATCGGCCAGGCCGATCGGCGCGCCGCCCATCGCGCTCGCCTCGGCCTCCGCGACGGCGGCGGCCTCGAAACCGGCGAAGGCCAGGGTGTCGAAGCCCGGATCGGCGATCTGCTCAGGGCTCGCGCCCAGCACGTCGCAGACGAAGCCCGCGCCGATCACCGCGGGCGCGAAGGCCGCCCGCAGCGAAGGCGAAAAGGGCAGGGCGGCCTCGGCCGCCGAAATCTCATGGTCGGTGAAGCCCAGCGTGCGCAGGGCGCGGTGGTCGACGCCCGGCGCTTCGGATAGATCGCCCGATCCCAGAAGCCAGGCGCGGGCGGTGGCCGCGTCGCACCCCAGGCGCTGCAGCGCCAGGTGGCCGGCCTCCGAGAGGGTCCGCAGGGTCTCGCCGTCAGCGCTTTCGGCATGGCCGACCGGGCCGGACCAGGGGCGGGCCAGCGTATCGGCGCCGAGCAGCAGGCTCAGCTCCGCGTCGCCGAACGACGCCAGCCGCACCTTCGGCTGGCCGCCCAGCGCGGCGGCTGCGATCTCGTGGAGGCGCTGCGCCAGCGCCCGCGCCTCCGGCGAGCCGAACGGCAGCCCGTGCGCGCCCAGCCAGTCGCCCAGCCCAGCCAGCGCCAGTTCGCCCCCGCCCAGTCCTGCCAGCGTTCGTCCGGCCAGCACCACCGCGCCCCGGAAGCCGGTCTCGTCGAAGCCGGCCGGATGCTCGAAGGCCATCAGCCGCACCGCCCCGCGCCACCCGTCGCCGGCCGAAAGCGCCCTGAAGCCCTCGCCGGTCGCCAGCGTCATGCGCCCGGTCTCCCAGGCCGCCTCCGCCGCCGCCCGTAGGGCCGCCGCGTCGGCCGGATCGACCCTGATCAGGAAGCTCGCGGCTATGTCAGGCGCCCCGGCGGCCCAGGCGGTCGTCCCGCCCCGAGCCAGGGCGATCGCATCGGCGACCGTCGCCGGCGGCAGGCCGGCGGCCAGCGCCGCTTGCGTCGCGCGCGCCAGCCTGACGTTCTGCGCCGGATCGCTGCAGGCCAGGGCGTCGCCCTCGCAGCAGTGGACCGCTTCGATGACCGCGTTCAGCCGTTCGGTCGCCGCGGTCGCGAGGGCGGCCTGCAGGGCCTCGGCCCTGGCCGCCTGCAGAATCGTCGGAATAAGGCCGGCCCCTTCCGGTCCCGTGACATCCGCCGCCCGGGGGGCGGCGGCGGCCGGCCGGAACGCCAGCAGGCCGGCCAGCATGGCGCCGGCCAGCGCCCGGGCGTAGCGCCCGCCCACGGCCCTGGCGGCGAACTCGTCGAGCGCGCCGTCCAGCGCCGCGCCGGGCGTATCGGCCGTCAGCCCGGCCGCTTGCGCCCAGGCCACCCAGGCGTCGAGCCGGGCCTGCGGCCAGTGGGCGGGGGCCAGCACCTCGCGCGGGCGCCCGCCCGCCTCGGTCTCGCGGCGTTGCAGGGTCGGCCCCGGACGCGAGGCTGAGTCGGTGGACGGGGTCATGGCGCCTCCCGGACGCAAGGCTAGGAGGGCGGCGCGGGCGGCGCAATACAGGTGGTGTGGTGGAGGGCCCTTCTCCACAACATCTTGCGATGGGGCGCTGCTGGACGCTGGCCCCCGCGGCGGCTATGGTCCGCGCCGTCCGGACCGGTTTTTCCCGAAAGCTGCTGCGTGCTGAAAGCGATCTTCACCTGGTGGAACGGCGCCTCGCTGGGCGCGCGTTTCCATATCGGCCGCCGCGGCGTGAAGGTGGGCGAGGACGCCTATGGCAATCGTTATTTCGAGGCGCGCGACAACTCCGACAGCTACGACCAGCGCAAGCGCCGCTGGGTGATCTACAACGGCTACGCCGACGCCTCTAAGGTGCCGCCGGAGTGGTACGGCTGGCTGCACTACACCTTCGAAGAGCCGCCGACCCGTGCGCCGCTGCCGCGCAAGCCCTGGGAGCTGGAACACCAGCCGAACCTCACCGGCACCGTCTACGCCAAGCGCCCGGCCGGCTCGCTCGACCGTTCCGGCGAGCGCCAGCGGGCGACCGGCGACTACGAGGCCTGGACTCCGTAAGGAAGATGGGCTGGTCCAGGCGTCTTGGCGTGCTGACCGCGGGGGCGACCCTGGCGTGCGGCGTCGTCATGGCGCAACCCGCGCCGGCCCCCTTGACCAACGCCCAGACCGCACCGCCGACCCCGCCGGCCGCCAACACCGTCGTCGTGCCCGACGAGACGCCGCCCGAGCCGGCCCCGCCGCTGGTCCAGCCCCCGCCGCTGGCGATTCCCGAACCCGAGCCGGCCGAGACGGCGCCGGAGGAGAAAAAGGAGCCGCCCAAGCCGGTCCCGCCGCCGCCGCCGATGAAGCGCGTCCGCGCCCCGGCCGCCGTGCTGCAGGCGATCGACAAGGTGACGGCCCGCTCGATCCGCTTCGTCGCGCCGGTCGGCAAGCCGGTGCGCTACCAGAACCTGGTCTTCACCGTCCGCGCCTGCGAGATGTCGGCCCCCGACGAGCCGCGCGACGGGGCCTTCGCCTATGTGGTGGTGGATTCCCAGCCGCGGCAGGCCGGACGCCAGGGACGGCAGGTGTTCCGCGGCTGGATGTTCTCCAATTCGCCGGGCCTGAACCCGCTGGAGCACCCGGTCTACGACGCCTGGCTGGTCAGCTGCAGCGCCGCGCCGCCGGCGGCGCCGGCCGGCAAGAGCTGAAAGTCGGCCGGGGCGGCGAGGGCCGCGCCGAGCTGGCGGTGATAGGCCTCGCGTGAGATTTCCAGCAGGCCGAACTGCTTGAGGTGCTCGTTGGTGAACTGGGCGTCGAGCAGCCGATAGCCGCCGCGCCGCAGCCGCGCGACGAGGTGCACCAGCGCCACCTTCGAGGCGTCCCGCGCCCGGCTGAACATGCTCTCGCCGAAGAAGGCGCCGCCCAGCGAGACGCCGTAGAGCCCGCCGACCAGCTCATCGCCCCGCCAGCACTCGACGCTGTGGGCGCGCCCAAGATCGAACAGCTCGCAATAGAGCCTCTCGATGCCGGCGTTGATCCAGGTCTCCGGCCGGCGTGAGGTCGCTTCGGCGCAGGCGGCGACGACCCCGCGAAAGTCGCTGTCGGTGCGGATCACAGAGGGGTCGGCGCGCACGGTGCGGGCCAGCCGCCTGGGCACGCGGAAGTCGTCCAGCGGAAGGACGCCGCGGCGCTCCGGATCGACCAGGAACACCCGCTCGTCGTCCCGCGCGTCCGCCATCGGGAAGACGCCGCGCTCGTAGGCCGCGATCAGGTCGTGGACGTCAAAGCCCCGCATCGAGCGGCGCCTGCGCCGCCATCCAGCGTTCCAGCCAGTGGATGTTGTAGTCGCCCGACAGGATGTCCGGCTGCTGCAGCAGTTCCTGGAAGAGCGGGATCGTGGTGTCGATGCCGCCCACCACCATCTCGTTCAGGCAGCGGTTGGTCCGCGCGATGCACTCGGCCCGGTCGCGGCCGTGGACGATCAGCT
>JADZBR010000099.1 GCA_020852035.1 Caulobacteraceae bacterium | reverse complement strand
CTCCAAGAAGCCGGTGTTCGGCTATCTGGCGATGGCCTACGCGATGGTGGCGATCGGCTTCATCGGCTTCATCGTGTGGGCGCACCACATGTACACCGCGGGCATGAGCATCAACCTGCGCGCCTATTTCACGGCCGCGACGATGGTCATCGCCGTGCCGACCGGGGTGAAGGTCTTCTCCTGGATCGCCACCATGTGGGGCGGTTCCATCGACTTCAAGACGCCCATGCTCTGGGCGATCGGCTTCATCTTCCTGTTCACCGTCGGCGGCGTGACCGGCGTGGTCCTGGCCAACGCCGGTGTCGACTACAGCCTGCACGACACCTACTACGTGGTCGCCCACTTCCACGATGTGCTCAGCCTGGGCGCGGTGTTCGCGATCTTCGCCGGCTTCTACTACTGGTTCGAGAAGATCTGGGGCGTGAAGTACAACGAGGCGCTCGGCGCGCTGCATTTCTGGCTGATGTTCATCGGCGTGAACGTGGTGTTCTTCCCGCAGCACTTCCTGGGCCTGCAGGGGATGCCGCGCCGCTACATCGACTATCCGGACGCCTTCACCGTCTGGAACCACGTGTCCTCGATCGGCTACGTGATCACCCTGGTCGGCGTGGTCGTGTTCCTGCTGGTGCTGGTGGAGGCGGCCGTCCGCCGCCGCAAGGCCGAGGCCAATCCGTGGGGCGAAGGCGCCACCACCCTGGAGTGGACCCTGCCCTCGCCGCCGCCGTTCCACCAGTTCAACGAACTGCCGGTGGTCCACGCCGACAAGCACCACTAGTCCCTAAGGGGTCCGGTCCGCCGGACCCCTCATTCCTTCCCGCCGCGCCCTTCAAGTGCGGTAGACTGAGGGCCTGATGGCCCGCGAGCAGATGACCGACGCCACGTTCAACGCCGCCGCCGCGCCCGCGCGCTGGCAGGACTACCTGCAGCTCATGAAGCCGCGGGTGATGTCGCTGGTGGTGTTCACCGCGCTCACCGGCCTGGTCTGCGCCGACCGGGCGATGAACCCGATCCTGGCCGCTGTCGCCATCCTCTGCATCGCCGTCGGCGCCGGGGCCTCGGGCGCGCTGAACATGTGGTACGACGCCGACATCGACGCCAAGATGCGCCGCACCCGCGCCCGCCCCGTGCCGGCCGGCAAGGTCAAGGGCGCCGAGGCCGCCACGCTCGGCGTCACCCTCAGCCTCTTCTCGGTGATGCTGATGGGCATGGCGCTGAACTGGCTCGCCGCCGGGCTCCTGGCCTTCACCATCGTCTTCTACGCCGTGGTCTACACCATGTGGCTGAAGCGCTGGACGGCCCAGAACATCGTCATCGGCGGCCTCGCCGGCGCCCTGCCGCCGGTGATCGGCTGGGCCGCGGCGACCGGGACCGCGCCGCTCGACGCCTGGCTGCTCTGCGCGATCATCTTCCTGTGGACTCCGCCGCACTTCTGGGCGCTGTCGCTCTACACCTCCGAGGACTACGCCAAGGCCGGCGTGCCGATGATGCCGGTGGTGGCCGGGGCGGCCTCCACGCGCAAGCAGATCCTCGCCTACAGCGCCGTCTTCGTGGCCAGCTGCTTCGCCCCGGTGGTCACCGGCCTGGGCGGGCTCGCCTATACGGCGGTGACCGCGCTCGGCGGCCTGGTGTTCATGATCCTGGCCTGGCGGGTCTTCCGCAGCCGCGCGGGCGAGGCGCCGAAGGACCGTGTCGAGGGGCTCTACGACGTCAAGGCCGGCTCGAAGGATGCGCGCAACCTCTTCGCCTTCTCGATCCTCTACCTGGCCGCCCTGTTCGCCGCCCTCCTGGCGCAGCACGCCCTGGGGCTGCCATGAGCAATCCCGACCCCGACGCCGAACGCAAGGCCCGCAACGGCCGCAGCATCGCCATCGCGCTGGGCCTGGCGGCCTTCGTGATCATCGTCTTCGTGGTCACCATCATCCGCCTGGGAGGCAATGTTGCCAGCCGCCCCTTCTGACCCGACCTCGCGGCGCAACCGCAAGGTGGCGCTGGTCTGCGCGGGGGTGTTCGCCGCGATGGTGGGCGCGGCCTTCGCCGCGGTGCCGCTCTACCGCGCCTTCTGTCAGGTCACCGGCTTCGGCGGCACCACTCAGCGCGCCGCGGCGCCGTCGCGAGTGGTGCTCGACAAGACCCTGACCGTCCGCTTCGACACCAACGTGCGCGACGTGCCCCTGCAGTTCACCGCCGAGCAGGTGAGCCAGGAACTGAAGATCGGCGCTACGGGCCTGGCCTTCTTCAAGGTGACCAACACCTCCGACAAGCCGGTGACCACCCGGGCCATCTACAACGTGGTCCCCGAATCGGCCGGGCCCTATTTCCAGAAGCTGCAGTGCTTCTGCTTCACCGAGCAGACCATCGCCCCCGGCAGGACGATGGAGTTCCCGATGGTCTACTTCGTCGACCCCGGCTACGCCTCGGATTTCGAGACCAAGGGACAGCGTGAAGTGACGCTGTCCTACACCTTCTTTCCGGCCGAAGGGCCGGTCCAGGCCGATGCATCTTCAGTCAAGGGGCGAGAGCCCCTTGGCGGATCGCAATCGGCAGGGCTATAGCACCCCCGGCAAGTTCAGGATTCTATAGAGCGAGACATGGCGGCTCACGGCGACGTCAAGCACGACTACCACCTGGTGGACCCCAGCCCCTGGCCGTTGGTCGGTTCGGCCTTCGCGGTCGTCCTCACTATGGGGCTGGTGACCTGGTTCAAGGGCCTCTTCGGCCTGCCGGCCGGCACCTGGTGGGTGTTCGCCATCGGCATGGGCGGCGTGCTCTTCACCATGCTCGGCTGGTGGATGGAGGTCGTGAAGGAGGCCAACAGGGGCGACCATACCCCCGTCGTCTCCATCGGCCTGCGCTACGGGATGATCCTGTTCATCGTCTCGGAGGTGATGTTCTTCGTCGCCTGGTTCTGGATCTTCTTCGAGATGTCGCTCTTCCACGAGCACCGGACCCTGTCTGCGATCGAGGAGGTGCGGACCGCCTGGGGCTCGTGGCCGCCGCAGGGCGTGGAGACCGTGCCGGCCTTCGAACTACCGCTGATCAACACCCTGACGCTGCTGCTCTCGGGCACCACCGTCACCTGGGCCCACCACGCGCTGCAACAGGGCGACCGCAGGGGCGCCAAGATCGCCCTGGTGCTGACCATCCTGCTCGGGGTGCTGTTCACCTCGATCCAGGCCTATGAGTATCACCACATCCTGGGCCACCAGTATTTCTTCAACGAGCAGGCGGCGAACTCGCAGCTCTACGGCTCGTCCTTCTTCATGGCGACCGGCTTCCACGGCTTCCACGTGCTGGTGGGGACGATCTTCCTCACCGTCTGCCTGATCCGCCTCCTGATGGGCGGGTTCACGCCCAAGCAGCACTTCGGCTTCGAGGCGGCGGCCTGGTACTGGCACTTCGTGGACGTGGTCTGGCTGTTCCTCTTCGCCTTCGTCTACTTCGTGTTCGGAGCCGGCTGGGGCAAGTGACCCAGCCGCACCCGCTCGTCGCGGGGCTTGGGGGGCGTTGCCCGAACTGCGGGCGGGGCCCCCTCTTTGTGGGCTTCCTGAAGATCGCCCCCAGCTGCGAAGCCTGCGGCTTCGACCTGGGCAAGGCTGATAGCGGCGACGGCCCGGCGGTGTTCGTCATCCTGATCGCCGGCTTCCTGGTGGCTTTCGCCGCCCTCTTCACCGAGATCGCCTATCGGCCGCCGATCTGGCTGCACCTGGTCCTGTGGCTGCCGTTGACGGTGGTCGTGTGCCTGGGCCTGCTGCGCCCCCTGAAGGGCGCGCTCCTGGCGGCGCAGTTCATGAACCGGGCCTCGGAGGCCGGCCGTGGGGACGTCTAGCTCTCCCTTCCTCCTGGAGGGGGGACGGGCCGGGGATGGGGGTGGCGCCCTCTCCGCGCTGCTGCGTTCGCCTTTCCGGCGCCGCGCCCCCATCTGATCGCCCGTGCCGACCCAACCGCCTCCACCCCCATCCCCGGCCCTTCCCCCCTCCAGGGGGAAGGGAGTCGTCGTCCTGACGATCGCCGCGGCCATCGCCTTTCTGATCCTCTGCGGCCTGGGGACCTGGCAGGTGCAGCGCCTGCACTGGAAGACCCAGCTTCTCGCCCGCATCGAGGCCCTGCGGACGGCGCCGCCTCGCCCGGTCGGCCAGGTGCTGGCGAAGGGGGCGGCAGGCGCCGCGTTCGTCCGCGTCACGGCCGACTGCCCCGGCATCGCCACCGCCGCCTATGTCTCGCTCTATTCGCTCTACGACGGCCAGGGCGGCTATCGCCTGATCTCCGCCTGCCGCGTCGCCGGCGGCCCCTACCGCTCGATCCTGGTCGATCGCGGGTTCATCGCCGACACCGTCAAGGAGCGCCCCAAGGTCGACCGCGGCCTCGTCCAGCCGATGCGCGTCACCGGCGTGCTGCGCGCGCCGGACGCGCCGACCTTCGTCACCCCCGCCAACCGGCCGATCGACAACCAGTGGTACTCGCGCGACGTCGCCGCCATGGCCGAGCACCTGCGCGCGCCCGCGCCCGCGCCGCTGTTCCTGATGGCCGAGACCGCCACCAACCCCGAACTGCCGGCGCTGAGGCCCGCCGCCCTGCCGGCGGAAATCTCCAACCGGCACCTGGAATACGCCGTCACCTGGTTCGGCCTTGCCGCCGCCCTGGCCGGCGTCTATGCCGCCTTCCTCTGGCGAAGGTGGAAGGGCTGATGCGGTACGTCTCCACAAGGGGGCGCGCCCCTGCGATCGGCTTCATCGACACCGTGCTGGCGGGCCTCGCCCCCGACGGCGGCCTCTACGTGCCCGAAGAGTGGCCGCAGCTCACCGAAGGCGAGATCGCCGCCTTCGCCGGCCGCCCCTACGCCGAAGTCGCCGCCGAGATCCTGTCGCGCTTCGCCGGCGACGAGCTGGCCCGCGAAACCGTCGAAGACATCTGCGCCGAGGCCTACGCCACCTTCACCCACGCGGCCACCGTGCCGCTGAAGCAGCTGGCCCCCGACCTCTTCCTCGCCGAACTCTTCCACGGCCCGAGCCTGGCCTTCAAGGACGTCGCGATGCAGCTGCTCGCGCGTCTGTATGACCACATCCTCACCGCCCAGAACCGCACCCAGACCATCCTCTGCGCCACCTCCGGCGACACCGGCGGGGCGGCGGCGGAGGCGTTCCGCGGCCGCGCCCACACCCGCGTGGTCGCCATGTTCCCCGACGGGCGCATCTCCGAGGTGCAGCGCCGCTTCATGACCACGACGGGCGAGGACAACATCCGCTGCGTGGCCGTGGCCGGCGACTTCGACGACTGCCAGGCGATCCTGAAGACCGCGCTGGCCGACCAGTCCCTGCGCCAGTCGGTCGGCCTCTCGGCGGTCAATTCGATCAACTTCGCCCGCGTCGTCGCCCAGTGCGTCTATTACTTCACTACCGCTGTCGCCCTCGGCGCGCCGGGCCGCCCCATCACCTTCGTGGTGCCCTCGGGCAATTTCGGCGACGCCTTCGCCGGCTACATGGCGCTGAAGATGGGCCTGCCGATCGCCCGCATCGTCGTCGCCACCAATTCCAACGACATCCTGGCCCGCACCTTCCAGACCGGCCGTTACGTGCGCGGGATCACCCAGCCGACCTCCTCGCCGGCGATGGACATCCAGTCGGCGTCCAACTTCGAGCGTCTGTACTACGAGGCCGCCCGCCGCGACGGCGTCGAGACCGCCCGCGCTTTCCAGGCCTTCGCGGAGAACGGCGCGGTCGACATCCCGCCCAAGGCGTTCGAGGCGATGGGCGAGACCTTCACCGGCGTCGCCATCGGCGAGGACGACGTCGCCCGCACGATCCTTTCCACCTACAACGAGACCGGCGAACTGATCGACCCGCACACCGCCGTCGCCGTCGCCGCCGCCCATCGCCTGCGCGCCGACCTCGCAGGCCCGATGGTGGCGCTCTCCACCGCTCATGCGGCCAAGTTCCCCGAGGCCGTCGAGGCCGCCGCCCGCGTCGCCCCGGCCATGCCGCCCGCCGCCCAGCCGCTGGCCGCCAAGACCGAGCGCTTCGACCACCTGCCCGCCGACGCCGAGGCGGTGAAGACCTACGTCCGCGACTTCGCCGAGGGCGTGTGAGCCTCCCGCGCGTCCACACGCTCCCCAACGGGGTCCGGGTCGTCTGCGACCCGATCCCCAGCTTGCAGACCCTCGCCCTCTCGGTGGTCGCCGGCCGCGGCGCGCGGTTCGAGGACGAGGCCCGCTCCGGCTGGTCGCACCTTCTGGAGCACGTGGTCTTCAAGGGCGCCGGCGCCCGCTCGGCCCGCGACATCGTCGAGGTGATCGAGGCCGAGGGCGGCCACATCAACGCCGCCACCGGCTACGCCCGCACCAGCTACCAGGTCCGCGCCCTCGCCGGCGGCCTCGACCTCGGCCTGGCTGTGATCTCCGACCTCCTCCTGCGCCCCACCCTCAGCGCCGACGAGCTCGAACGCGAGAAGCAGGTGATCGCCCAGGAGATCGCCGAGGCCGCTGACACGCCGGATGACCTCGTCTTCGACCTCGCCCAGGAAGCCGCCTACGCCGGCCAGCCCCTCGGCCGCCCGATCCTCGGCACGGTGGAGAGCATCGGCCGCGCCGACCCTGACACCCTCGCCGCCTGGCGCGCCCAGCTCTACGGCGCCGAGGCCCTGGTGATCGCCGCTTCCGGCGCGGTCGACGAGGCCGAACTGCTGGCCAGCGCCGAGCGCTGGTTCGGCGACGCCGCTCCGGCGCCGCAGCCCGCCGTCGCCCCGGAAGCGGTCTTCACCGGCGGGGCGAAGGCGCTCGCCAAGCGCCTGGAGCAGGCCCACCTCGTCTTCCAGCTGCCCTCGGTCGGCGCCAGGCACCCCGACTACTTCGCCCTGCGCCTGTTCGCCGAACTGCTCGGCGGCGGCATGGCCTCGCGGCTCTTCCAGGAGGCCCGCGAGAAGCGCGGCCTCGCCTACGCCATCGACGCCTACGCCGACACCTACGAGGAAACCGGCCTGCTCGGCGTCTACGCCGGCTGCGCCGCGGGCGACGCGGCCGAGCTGGCGCAGGTCACCGCCGGCGAAATCCGCGGCCTGATCGACCGGGTGGAGGATGCCGAACTCGCCCGCGGCAAGGCGCAGCTGAAGGCCTCGATGTTCATGGCCCGCGAACAGCCGCTGTCGCGCGCCGAACAGGCCGCCGCCCAGACCCTGATGTTCGACGGCCCGCTCGACCCCGCGCGCCTGGCCGAACAGATCGACGCGGTGACGCCCGCCGACCTCGCGCGTCTCGGCGCGGCCATGCTGGAGCCCCGCCGCTCGGTGGCGACGGTGCTCGGACCGAAGTCGGCGATGAAGGCGGCCGAAGGGTTCGAGAGGGCGCTGTTCGCTTAAGGTCCCTTCTCCCCTTGTGGGAGAAGGTGGCGCGCAGCGCCGGATGAGGGGTCTCTCAAACGGCTCAATCCGCACCCAGCCGATCCGCAGCCGAGGTGGAGGTCATCTTCGACCCCTCATCCGTCCGGCTTCGCCGGCCACCTTCTCCCTCAAGGGGAGAAGGATCAAGTCGCGTCCGCCAACGCCTTCGCCAGGTCGCCCTTCGGCTTCACCTGCACCTGCTCCAACCCCAGCCACGCCGCCATCGCCTGAAGCTGCGCCGCCAGCCGCGCCGGCGTCTCGCCGTCCGCCCACGGCTCGGCGTGCGAGGCTTGCACCAGCAGCACCCCCGCCTTGCGGTCGGCCTTCAGATCGACCCGCGCGGTGATCGCCTCGCCCTGCAGGAAGGGCAGGACGTAGTAGCCGTGGGTGCGTTTGTGCTCGGGCGTGTAGATCTCCAGGCGCACCTTCACGCCGAACATCCGCTCGGTCCGCTCGCGGAACCAGATCAGGTTGTCGAACGGCGAGAGCAGGGCGTCGGTCGCCACCCTGCGCGGCAGCGTCGCCTTGGGGTCTAGAAAGGCCGGCTCGCGCCAGCCCTTCACCTTCACCGGCAGCAAATCGCCCGCCTCGACCAGTTCGGCCACACGCGCCTGGCTCTCCTTCGGCCCCATGCGGAAGTAGTCGCGAAGGTCCCGTTCCGTCGCCACCCCCTGCGCCCGCGCCGCCGTCAGGATCAGCCGCCGCTGGGCCTCGGCGCGGTCCGGCGTCGGCGCGTCCACCACCCGGGCGGGCAGGGCGCGTTCGGTCAGGTCGTAGATGCGCTCGAAGTTGTTGCGGCGCGTCCTGGCGGTCAGCTGACCGGTCCAGAACAGGCATTCCAGCGCCCGCTTGCCCTCGCTCCAGCCCCACCAGCCCTTCTGCCCCGGGGCCCCGTGGCCGAGCTCGGAGGCCGGCAGCGGCCCGCGGCGCTCGATCTCGGCCAGCACCTTCTCCACGAACGGCCGGTGCTCGCGCAGGGTGCGCGCGACGCCCTTCCAGATGCCGACGCCGTCCCTCGCGTCCGCCATCCGCCAGCGCAGCAGCGGCTGGGCGGCGTGCGGCAAGAGCGAAGCTTCGTGCGCCCAGTATTCAAAGAGCGGTGCGCGCGTGCCCCACGCCACTTCCTCCAGCAGCGCCCGCGGATAGGCGCCCAGCCGCGAGAAGAACGGCAGATAGTGGGTGCGCGAGACCACGTTCACGGAATCGATCTGGATCACGCCCAGCCGGTCGACCAGCCCGGTCAGCTGCTTGCGCCCGACCTGCGCCGACCGTCGCGCGGCGAACCCCTGCGCCGCCAGCGCGATCCGCCGCGCCTCCAGGGCCGAAAAGGTCTCGCGCGCCTTCACGGGTATTCCCCTCCCCGCAAGGGGGAGGGGCTCCACTGCAGCGCCAAACTCATCAGCGGTGCAGCCGCCCGTCCTCGAGGGCGGACAGCTCGAAGGGAAAGAGGATCGCCGGATCGGGCGCATCGACGCCGTCGAGCAGGTGCTTGGGCGCGATCCGGTGCAAGAGGTGGCGGATGATGTTGAGCCGCGCGGTCTTCTTGTCGTCGGCCCGCACGCAGAACCAGGGCGCGGCCTCGGTGTGGGTGCGCTTCAGCATCTCGTCGCGCGCGGCGGTGTAGGCGCCCCAGCGTTCCTGGGCGACGGCGTCCAGCGGGCTGATCTTCAGGGCCTTCAAGGGGTCGGTGCGGCGGGCCTCCAGGCGTTCGGCCTGTTCGTCCCTGGAGATGTCCAGCCACAGCTTGGTCAGGGTCATCCCCGAATCCAGCAGCATGCTCTCGTAGGCCGGCACGTCGCGCAGGAACACCTCCTGCTCGGCGGCGGTGGAAAAGCCCATCACCCGCTCGACCCCGGCGCGATTGTACCAGGAGCGGTTGAACAGCACGAGTTCGCCGCCCGCGGGCAGGTGCGGCGTATAGCGCTGGAAGTACCACTCCGAGCGCTCCCGGTCCGACGGCTTGGGCAGGGCCACCACGCGGGTGTTGCGGATCGAGAGGTGCTCGACGATGCGCTTGATCGACCCGTCCTTGCCGGCCGCGTCGCGCCCCTCGAAGATCACGAGATCCTTCTCGCCCGCCTCGACGGTGTGCTGCTGGGTGCGCACGAGGGCGATCTGCAGCTTTTCCAGCTCGGCCTCGTAAGCCTTCTTGGCGTCGTTCTTCTTTCCCATTCCAAAAGCCTAGCTGGGAGCGGGGCCGAAGCGAAGCTAGAGATCGTGCGATGATCCGCTTGCACGTCCGAAATCCGCTGACCGCCGGGGCCGGCCTTGCGCTGGAGCCCGACCAGGCGCGCTACCTGACCTCGGTCATGCGCCGCGGCGTCGGCGACGAGGTGCTGGTGTTCAACGGCGCGGACGGCGAATGGCGCGCGCGGCTGGCAGAGGCGGGCAAGCGCGGCGCGCTGCTGGCCCTGGTCGAGCAGGTTCGACCGCAGGCGGTTGGTCCAGACCTCGACCTGGTGATCGCCCTGGTCAAGCGCACGCGCCTGGAGACCATCGTCGAGAAGGCCGCCGAACTGGGCGCCCGTCGCGTGCGGCTGGTGATCACCGAACGCACCAACGCCGACCACACCCGCATCGAGCGCCTGCAAGCCATCGCCACGGAGGCGGCCGAGCAGACCGGGCGGCTCGACGTGCCGGAGATCGTCGCGCCGCTGAAGCTGGAGAAGATGCTCTCGACTTGGAACGACCGCCGCCTGCTCTTCTGCGACGAAGCCGGCGACGCGCCGCCGGTGCTCGATGCGCTCCCCCTCACCGCAAGGGGGAGGGGCCCTGAGCCCTGGGCCATTCTGATCGGCCCCGAGGGCGGCTTTTCGCCCGCCGAGCGCGATCGCCTGCGCGCGCTCCCCTATGCGACAGCCGCCTCGCTGGGTCCGCGCATCCTGCGGGCCGACACCGCCGCGATCAGCGCGCTGACGCTCTGGCAGGCGAGACTCGGCGACTGGGCTTGAATCTCAGGGGTTTGCGCCCACCTGCCTGAGCGCTGTAAAGATCGCGCCCGCTCCGATGGGCGGCGTAGGGAGGCGTCATGGGCGAGACGATGTGCGAGGAGCGTCCCCTGACGTTCGAGGATCTGGTCGCCTGGTTCGCCAGGGGCGAGAAGCCGAAGGACCAGTTCAAGGTCGGCGCCGAGCACGAGAAGTTCGTCTTCGCCCGCCAGGACCACACGCGCATCCCCTATGAAGGCCCGTCGGGGATCAAGGCCCTGCTGACCGGCCTGATGCGGTTCGGCTGGGAGGGCGTCTACGAGGGCGAGCACCTGATCGCCCTGGAGCGCAAGGGCGCCAACATCAGCCTGGAGCCCGGCGGTCAGTTCGAGCTCTCCGGCGCCCCGCTCGCCACCATGCACGAGATCTGCGAGGAGACCGGCGGCCACCTGCACGAGTGCAAGATCGTCGCGGACGAACTGGGCCTGTTGTTCCTCGCCGCCGGCTTCGATCCGGTGACGGCCCGGGCGGACGTGCCGGTGATGCCCAAGGGCCGCTACGACATCATGCGCCGCTACATGCCCAAGGTCGGCGCCCTCGGCCTCGACATGATGCTGCGCACCTGCACCGTGCAGGCGAACCTCGACTTCGCCGATGAGGCCGACATGGTGCAAAAGTTCCGCGTCAGCCTGGCCCTGCAGCCGATCGCCACCGCGCTCTTCGCCAATTCGCCGTTCTCGGAAGGCAAGCCCAACGGCTTCCTCACCGCCCGCGCCAATGTCTGGACCGATACCGACCCGGACCGCACCGGGATGCTCGACTTCGTCTTCCAGGACGGCTTCGGCTACGAGGGCTACGAGGGCTACGCGAACTACGCGCTGGGTGTGCCGATGTATTTCGTCAAGCGCGGCGGCAAGTACATCGACGTCGCCGGCCGCTCGTTCCGCGACTTCATGGAGGGAAAGCTGCCGGAACTGCCCGGCGAGCGCCCGACGATCAAGGACTGGGCCGACCACACCACCACCGCCTTCCCGGAGGTGCGGCTCAAGCAATACCTGGAGATGCGCGGATCCGACTCCGGGCCGTGGAGCCGCATCTGCGCCCTGCCGGCGCTGTGGGCGGGGATCTTCTACGACGACGCGGCCCTGGCCGCCGCCTGGGACCTCTGCAGGGGCTGGGCGGTGGACGACCACGAGCGCCTGCGCCGCGACGTCACCCGCCTGGGTCTGAAGGCCGAGGTCGGCGGCCGCTCGGCGCGCGACGTGGCGGTCGACATGGTCGCCATCGCCCGCCAGGGCCTGAAGAGCCGCGCAAACCTCTCCGGCGGCATGGTCGACGAGACCGGCTACCTCGCCGACCTGGAGGAGATCGCCGAGAGCGGCGTCACCCCGGCCGAGCGTCTGCTCGACCTCTACAACGGCCCCTGGCAGGGGCGGATCGAGCCGGTCTTCGAGGCGCTGGCGTATTGAAAACCCCTCTCCCGGTCGGGAGAGGGACACCCGACGGCGAAGCCGGCGGGAGGGTGAGGGCCACCGCCCTCTCCGGAAAGTGCGCAAGCCCTCATCCTCGCCGCGCGTGCCGCGCGTCTTTCCTTCTCCCGAACGGGAGAAGGAGCTCTACGCCCCTTCCAGCGGCCCGCCCGGCAGGCTGACGTTGGGCTTGTAGTGCTCGCGCTGGCTGGCGCCTGAGCCGGAGTCGGTGTGCAGGATCACTTCGTCGATCCGGCTGCGGCTCGCATGGGGATTCACCTCGGCGTCGTCCACCTCATAGATCTCGACGAGGTTCGGATAGAAGGCCAGGCGCCCCCGGATCAACGCCATGTCGTCGATCGGCGTCTCATAGGTCCAGATGGCGTTCTCGGCCAAGTCGCCGTCCATGACGAGCGAGTAGTAGCTGGCGTCGCCCTTGTAGGGGCAATGGGTGCGGTGCTCGGTCCGCGCCATGTATTCCATCGAGACGTCCTGACGCGGGAAATAGACCACCGGCGGATAGCTGGCCTCGCGCAGCACCAGGGCGTCGGCGCTGTCGGCGATCACATGGCCGGCGTATCTGACCCGCCAGCGCTGGCGGGCCGGCTCGATGGTGATCGGGTGGTTGGGGTCGGTCATGGGCGCCTCCTCGAAGCCTGCGGATCACAACGCACGGGCGGCCGGGCCGCTCCATGCCGACGGCCCGCCATTGCTTGTGCCTGCGCCGCCATCATGCTCATGTCCTGGCCAAATCGGGAAAGTTTCGGCGCACGCAAGGCCCCCAGAGGCCCGCCGCCGGCCAGGGAAGGGCGCATCGGCGCATGAACATTGTCATCCTCATCGGGATCGTCATCACGCTCGCCACCGGCCTGCCGGTGTTCATGCAGATGGTGAAGACCCATCCGCCGGGCCTGCGGATCCTGTTCTTCGCCGAGATGTGGGAGCGGTTCTCCTACTACGGGATGCGCGGCATCCTGATCTTCTACCTCACCCAGCACCTGTTGTTCGACGACGCCGACGCCGGGGCGCAATACGGTTCCTACACCTCGCTGGTCTACCTGCTGCCGCTGATCGGCGGCCTGCTCGCCGACCGCTATCTCGGCACCCGCAAGGCGGTGGCCTTCGGCGCCCTCTTGCTGGTCGCCGGCCACCTGACGATGGCCTACGAGGGCCGCCCGGCGACCCAGGAACTGGTCTACCAGGGCCAGCGCTACGAGGTGGCCGCCGAGGGCCGCGCCGACGGGCGCCAGGTGCACATCGTGGTCGGCGGCCAGAAGCACGAGTTCGGCCCCGCCGAGGGCGGCGGTCTGGCGATCAAGGACCTGCCGCCGGGCGCGTCGCTGCCGGCCGTGCTGCCCGACGGCGCCTACAGCATGGAAAAGAGCGTCGACCACAAGGGCGTCAACGCCTTCTACCTGGCGGTCTCGCTGATCATCATGGGCGTCGGCTTCCTGAAACCCAACATCTCCACCATCGTCGGCCAGCTCTATCCGCAGGGCGATCCGCGCCGGGATTCCGGCTTCACCCTCTACTACTACGGCATCAACCTCGGCGCCTTCTGGGCCTCGGTGCTCTGCGGCCTCCTGGGCCAGTACGTCGGCTGGTGGGCCGGCTTCGGCCTCGCCGGCGTCGGCATGGCGCTGGGCTGGGTAGTCTTCGTGCTCGGCAAGCCGCTGCTTGAGGGCAAGGGCGAGCCGCCGAATCCGGAACTGCTCAAGGCGCCCGTCGCCGGCCCGATCAACCGCGAGTGGCTGATCTACATCCTGGGGATCGTCGGCGTCGCCGGCGTCTGGCTGCTGGTGCAGCGCAACGCCCTGGTGGGCGTCGGCCTCGGCATCTGCACCGTGCTGTCGCTGGGCTTCATCATCTGGTTCATGGTCGCCAAGTGCTCCAGGGTCGAGCGCGAGCGGATGATGCTGGCCCTGGTGCTGATCTTCGGCTCGGTGGTGTTCTTCACCCTCTTCGAACAGGCCGGCACCTCGCTCAACCTCTTCGCCGCCCGCAACGTCGACCGCGCCATCACCGGCCAGGCGACCAGCTTCCTCGGCATGCCGGTGGGCAGCGCCGAGCAGCTGGCCGCGGCGGGGATCCAGCCGGCCGGCTGGTGGGCCTGGATCGACACCAGCATTGGGGCGGCCCAGACCCAGTCCTTCAACGCCGGCTTCATCCTGATCTTCGCGCCGATCTTCGCGGCCCTGTGGGCGGGGCTGGCCAATCGCGGCATCGACATCGACCCGGTGCTGAAGTTCGGCCTCGGCCTGGTGCAGGTCGGTCTCGGCTTCCTGGTCATCGTCTGGGGCGCGGGCATGGCGGATGCGGCCTTCAAGCTGCCGCTGATCATGCTCGGCCTGCTCTACCTGCTGCACACCACCGGCGAACTCTTCCTCTCGCCCGTCGGCCTCTCCGAGATCACCAAGCTCTCGGTGGCCTCGGTGGTCTCCTTCATGATGGCCGTCTGGTTCCTCTCCAGCTCCATCGCCCAGTATGTCGGCGGCTGGATCGCCGGCATGGCCGGGACCCACACGGTCGGCGGCCAGGTGCTCGACCCGGGCGCGGCGCTGCGCACCTCGCTGGAGGTGTTCGGCATGCTCGGCTGGTGGGGCGTCGGCTTCGGCGTCGCCTTCATCGTCATCAGCCCGCTCCTGAAGCGCTGGTCGCACGGCGCCAGCTTCGCCGGCGGCCATGCCCAGCCCGAGCCCATCGCCCCGGTCCTCGACGGCGAGCGCCAGGCGGTCAGCCCCGCGGCGATTGAGGCCGACCGGAAGACGTAGCTCCCTTCTCCCTGGCAGGGGGAAGGGGCAGGGGATGGGGGTGGCGCCCTCTCCGCCACCGCAGCGCCGGCGGATCAAGCGCGGCGCCCAACTCCCCAACCCATCAGAAAGCGGACACGGCGGCCACCCCCATCCCCGACCCTTCCCCCTTCCAGGGGGAAGGGAGAGAATTGCCCTTGTCCGCCGCACCCCCTAAGCAACCGCGCAACGAACAAAGGGGACAAGGTCATGCAGAGCTTCAATCCGCCCAGGCGCATCCTGATGGGCCCCGGCCCCTCCGACGTCTCGCCGCGCGTGCTGGCCGCGCTCGCCCGCCCGACCATCGGCCACCTCGACCCCGACTTCCAGGCGCTGATGGAGGACATCAAGGCGGGCCTGGCCCGGCTGATGAACGCCCAGGGCTATGCCTGCATCCCGCTGCCCGCGCCCGGCACCGCCGGCATGGAGGCGGCGATCATGAACCTGCTGGAGCCCGGCGACCGGGCGGTGATCGCCGTCAATGGCGTCTTCGCGACCCGCATGGCCGACATGGCCGCGCGCGCCGGCGCGTCGGTCACCCTCGTCGAACACGAATGGGGCAAGCCGGTCGACCCCGCCAAGGTCGAGGCCGCCCTCGCCGAGGGGCCGGCCAAGGTCCTCGCCTTCGTCCATGCCGAAACCTCCACGGGCGTCCGCAGCGACGCGGCCGCGCTCTGCGCCCTGGCCCGCAAGGCCGGCGCGCTCTCCATCGTCGACTGCGTGACCTCGCTGGGCGGCATCCCCGTCGACGCCGCCGCCTGGGACGCCGACGTGATCTATTCGGGCACGCAGAAATGCCTCTCGGCCCCGCCGGGGCTGGCCCCCATCGCGCTGAGCCCGCGGGCCCAGGCGGCGATCGCCGCGCGCAAGGAAAAGCCGCGCAACTGGCTCTTCGATTTCGGCCTGTTGATGAGCTACTGGGGCGGCGAGGGTGGCCGCAGCTATCACCACACCGCCCCGATCAACGCCCTCTACGGCCTGCACGAGGCGCTGGTCGCGCTGTTCGAGGAAGGCCAGCAGGCGGTCTTCGTGCGCCACCAGCGCGCCCACGAGGCCCTGGCCGCGGGCCTGGAGGCCGTCGGGCTCGCATTCCTCGTCGCCCCGGCCGACCGCCTGCCGCAGCTCAACACCGTGCGCGTGCCGGAGGGCGTCGACGAGGCGGCGGTGCGCGCCCATGTGCTCAAGCACTGGGACCTGGAGATCGGCGCCGGCCTCGGCCCGCTGAAGGGCCAGGTGTGGCGCATCGGCCTGATGGGCGCCTCGGCGACGCCCTGGCACGTGCGCCTGTGCCTGACCGCGCTCTGCGGGGCGCTGGCGGCGCAGGGCCATGCGGTCTCGACGGAAGCGGCGCTAAAAGCGGCGGACAAGGCGCTGGCCTGATCCGCCGCTAGCGGCGCCCGAACAGCTTCTCGATGTCGGCCAGCTTCGGCTCGACGTAGGTCGGGCGGCCGTGGTTGCACTGGCCCGAATGCGGCGTGGCCTCCATCTG
>JADZBR010000098.1 GCA_020852035.1 Caulobacteraceae bacterium | reverse complement strand
TGATCGCCGCCGGCCTGGTGGCCAAGAAGGCGGTCGAGAAGGGCCTCAGGGTAAAGCCGTGGGTGAAGACCTCGCTGGCGCCCGGATCGCAGGTGGTCACCGACTATCTGAAGGCCGCGGGCCTGACCAAGTCGCTGGATGCGCTGGGCTTCAACCTGGTGGGCTACGGCTGCACCACCTGCATCGGCAATTCCGGCCCGCTGCCGGAAGCGATCTCCGAGGCGGTCAACAAGCACGACATCGTCGCGGCCAGCGTGCTGTCGGGCAACCGCAACTTCGAGGGCCGGGTGAACCCGGACGTGAAGGCCAACTACCTGGCTTCGCCGCCGCTGGTGGTGGCCTACGCATTGGCCGGCTCCATGCAGATGGACATCGTCAACGGCCCGCTGGGCGAGGGCAAGGACGGCAAGCCGGTCTATCTGAAGGACATCTGGCCGACCAACGAGGAGGTCGCGGCCCTGCAGCGCAAGCACGTGACCGAGAAGATGTTCGCCACTCGCTACAAGGACGTCTTCAAGGGCGACAAGCACTGGCAGGCGATCAAGGTGAAGGGCGGCCAGACCTACGACTGGGACGTCGGCTCCACCTATGTGCAGAACCCGCCCTACTTCACCGACATGAAGATGGAGCCGGAGGCGGTGAAGGACATCATCGAGGCGCGCGTGCTGGGCGTCTTCGGCGATTCGATCACCACCGACCACATCAGCCCGGCCGGCTCGTTCCGCGCCACCTCGCCGGCCGGCGTCTACCTCTCGGAGCGCCAGGTGCCGCAGTCGGAGTTCAACTCCTACGGCGCGCGCCGCGGCAACCACGAGATCATGATGCGCGGGACGTTCGCCAACATCCGCATCCGCAACAAGATCACCCCGGACATCGAGGGCGGGGTGACCAAGCACTTCCCCTCCGGCGACGTCATGTCGATCTATGACGCGGCCATGCGCTACGAGGGCGAGGGCCGCCCGCTGGTGGTGTTCGCCGGCAAGGAATACGGCACCGGCTCCTCGCGTGACTGGGCGGCCAAGGGCACCAAGCTCTTGGGCGTGCGCGCTGTGATCGCCGAGAGCTTCGAGCGCATCCACCGCTCGAACCTGGTGCAGATGGGCGTCCTGCCGCTGCAGTTCCTGCAGGAAGGCTGGCAGCGCCTGGGCCTGACCGGGGAGGAGATCGTCTCGATCCGCGGGCTCGGCGAGCTCTCGCCGCGCAAGCTGCTGTGGATCGAGCTCTACCGCCCGACCGACGGCCGCATCGCCCGCTTCCAGGTGCGTTGCCGCATCGATGGGCCGACCGAGCTGGAGTACTTCCAGAACGGCGGCGTCCTGAACTACGTGCTGCGCAACCTCGCCAAGGACGCGGCCTAGAAGGTGGCGGCGTGGCCGTGCGTCCTTCGAGACGCCGGCTGCGCCGGCCCTCAGGATGACGAAGTCAGCAAAAACCTAGTCATGGTGAGGAGCGACGCCGCCGCGTCTCGAACCACGCACTGAGTCTGGTCACGCCCGCGTGAGGTGCGCGGGCGTGACACTTCCGCTTATGTCGCCGGCGATGCGGCTCATCGCCTTCGCCACCCTTGTCCTCGCGCTCCTGACGACGCCGGCCGCGGCCGCGCGCCAGCCGGTGGTGGTCGAGCTCTACACCGCCCAGGGGTGCGCCGCCTGCGGGCCGGCCAACGCCTTCGTCGGCAAGCTGGCCGATCGCAAGGGCGTGCTCGCCCTGATGTTCCCGGTGGACTACTGGGATTATCTCGGCTGGGCCGACACCTTCGCCAAGCCGGAATTCGCGGTCCGTCAGAAGGCTTATCTGCCGGTCCTGAACCTGCGCGAAGCCTACACCCCGCAGGTCATCGTCGACGGCCGGGCCCAGGCCACCGGCGCCCAGCCGGAGAAGATCGAAAGCCTGATCCGCAGCGCCGCCCGCGCGTCGCGCAATCCGCCGGACATGCTGTTTCAGCCCCGGCGCGTGCTCGTGGGTTCGGGGCCGAACCCGCCCGGCGGGGCGGATGTCTGGCTGATTCGCTACGATCCGGCCGAACAGATGGTCGAGGTGCGTCGCGGCGAGAACCGCGGCGAGAACATCCTGCACCGCAACGTCGTCCGGCAGATCGAGAGGCTGGGCGCCTGGCGTGGTCGCCCGTCCGCCTATCGGCTGCCGCCGGCGCCGGAGGAAGGGCTGGAGACGGTGGTGCTGGTGCAGCAGACCCGTACCGGCCGCATGCTCAGCGTCCTGCAGGACTGATCGCTCTCGCTCCCTCCGTCACCCGCGGAACAAGTCCGGCGATGACGATCATCAGGGGGCGGACAGAGGCCCAGACAGCACAAAGCCCGCACGGCTGGAGGGGGGGCGCCATGCGGGCTTCACGCTTAGGAGCTATTGTCGACCGACCGAAGCCCGCGATCCAGGGGGGCTGGGGGGGCTGTTCAGGATCCGGGACCGCTGGGTCTCCGATCAGCCGACATGATCTAAATGGAAGCCCAACCGGGCGCGCGCTGGACCGAAATAAGGTCTTTTCGCGGCGCACAGCCAAGCTTGTTGACGATTTGGCCGCGCGCGTGTCGTCGCCGCAACGGCTTGCCTAAGTTCAGGTTTCGGGTTCACCTCGCATCGGAATGGCCTTCGAACCCAGTAACCCTGTCCAGCGCGGCGGTCCGGTCTTCTTCGAGCGACGCGAACTGGAGCGCCTGCTTCGCCTCTATGGCCAGCAGGTCGCCGCCGGGGAGTGGCGCGACTACGCCATCGCCGGCCTCTCCGACAGCGCCGTGTTCTCGATCTTCCGTCGCACCGCCGAGGCCCCGCTCTACAAGATCGAGAAGCGCCCGGCGCTGGCCAGGCGCCAGGGGGCCTGGGCGGTGATCGGCCAGGGCGGCATGATCCTGCGCCGCGGCCACGAGCTCGATCAGGTCCTGCGCTTCTTCGAGAGCCGCAAGTTCCAGGTGGTGAAGTAGACTGGCGCGGTCCCTTCTCCCCTTGCGGGAGAAGGTGGCGCGAAGCGCCGGATGAGGAGTTTCTCAGAAACCTCAACCTGCGCCCAGCTGATCCGCTTTCGAGGCGGGTAGGATTTTCCACCCCTCATCCGACCCGCTGCGCGGGCCACCTTCTCCCGCAAGGGGAGAAGGAGAAACGAAAAAGGCCCCGGCGATCACCGGGGCCTTCGTCCGTTCTGCCGGCCAGGTCCGCTATTCGCGGTTGCCCATGAAGGCCAGCAGGAATTGGAACAGGTTGATGAAGTTGATGTAGAGGCTGAGCGCGCCGTAGTTGGTGGCCACGCCCATGGCCGCCTGGTTCCCGCCCAGCTCGTAGTAGGTCATCTTCAGGCGCTGGGTGTCGTAGGCGATCAGGCCGGCGAAGATCAGCACGCCGATGGCGTTGATGGCGAACATCAGCGCCGGCGAGGCCAGGAAGATGTTCACGATCGAGGCGATGATCAGCCCGATCAGGCCGACGATCAGGAAGCTGCCGAAGCCCGTCAGGTTCTTCTTGGTGGTGTAGCCGAAGAGGCTGAGCGCGCCGAAGGCGGCGGCGGTCACGAAGAAGGTCGATGCGATCGAGCCGCCCGTGTAGCGCAGGAAGACCGTGCCCAGCGAGGCGCCGATCAGGGCGACGATGGTCCAGTAGAGCGCCCCGGCGCTCTTCGGCGTCGGGTTTCGCAGGGCGAAGCCGGCGAGCAGCAGCAGGATCAGCGGCGCGAAGGCGACTGCGTAGCCGATCAGGGTGTAGCCGGCGAGGCGTCCCTCGGGGGTGACCAGGAACAGGAGGTCGCGCACGGCGGGGACGGACGAGGTCACGTAGGCCAGGGCGCCCGAGAGCACCAGGCCGAGGCCGACCTTGTTGTAGACGCCGATCATGAAGCTGCGCAGACCCGCGTCCACCGACATGTCGGCGCGATCGGCGGGGATCGTGCGCGCGTAGCCGCGGTTATAGTCGCTCATCGAGAGTTTGACCCTTTGTCATGCGTCGCACTTTGGACGCCGATCGAATATCGGGTGCGGCGGGCTGTCGCGCAAGCGGCGGCCGGATGACGATTTCGCCAGGAGGCCCTAAAGCATGCTGCGCCTGTTCGCCGCCTTGGCCGTGCCCGACGAGATCGGCGAGGCCCTGGCCCGCCGCCAGCAGGGCCTGCCCGGCGCGCGCTGGCGGCCGCTGGAGGCGCTGCACATCACCCTGCGCTTCTTCGGCGAGGTGCGCGAGGACATGGCCGACGATCTGGACCTGGCCCTGGGCGGCGTCGCCGGCCGGCCGATGGAATTGGAGCTTGCGGGCGTCGGCGCCTTCGGCGAGGGCGAGGACATCCACGCCGTCTGGGCGGGCGTCGCCGACAACGCCGAGCTTCGCCAGCTCGCCGCCCGCTGCGAGAGCGCCGCCCGGCGCTCTGGCTTGAAGGCGGAGACGCGGGCCTACAGGCCGCACGTGACGCTGGCCTATCTGCGCCGGCCCGACCCGGATCGGGTGGCGGTCTGGATCCAGGGACACAACCTGCTGAAGTCCCCGCCGTTCACGGTGGACCGCTTCGGGCTCTACTCGTCCTGGCAGACCAGCGAGGGGTCGCGGTATCGGCTGGAGCGGGAATATTCGCTGCGTTGATCACCTATTTCCGCTCATTCCCGCGAAAGCGGGAACCCAGGCTCTTTTGGTTTAACCGGAAACGCCAACGCCCGTCGATAAAACGCCTGGGTCCCCGCTTTTGCGGGGATGAGCGGAATGTGGATAGGCCTCACGCCGCCTTCGGCCGTCGCATCCTCGCCAGTCGGCGCAACCGTCGCCAGAACCGCGTCTTCTCGGGCTCCGGGTAGGGCTGCAGGTTGCGCACGAAGTCCTCGGCGCAGGCGCGCCAGGAGAAGGTCTCGGCGAAGGCGCGCACCTCGCCGCGGTCGAGCTTCAGCGCTTCCAGGCAGGCTTCGCGCAGGCCCTCGGTGGCGCTGGTCGCCAGCACGCCGCCGCTGGAGCCGGGGATGATGTCGATGGGCCCCGGCGCCGGATAGGCCGCCACCGGCGTGCCGCAGGCCATCGCCTCCAGGATCACCAGGCCGAAGGTGTCGGTCAGCGAGGGGAAGACGAAGACGTCGGCGCAGGCGAAGTGGGCCGAAAGCTCCGGCCCGAACTTGGCGCCCACGAACTTCGCCTTCGGGTACTTGGCCTTCAGCTCGTCGCGCTGCGGCCCGTCGCCGACGATCACCTTGGTCCCGGGCAGGTCGAGGCCGAGGAACGCCTCGATGTTCTTCTCCACCGCCACCCGGCCGACGTTCAGCCAGATCGGCCGGGCCAGGCCCTCGTAGACGTCCGGCTCGTCCTCGCCGCGCGGGTGGAAGGCCACCGTGTCGACCCCGCGCGACCAGGAGGAGATGTTGCGGAACCCATGCCGGGTCAGCTCGTCGCGCATGGTGGGGGTGGCCACCATCAGCCGGCCGGACGGGCGATGGAACCACTTCATGTAGGCATAGCCCGCCGCCAGCGGCAGCGGCAGGCGCGCCGACACATATTCCGGGAAGCGCGTGTGATAGCTGGTGGTGAAGGGCAGCTTCCACTCCACGCAGATGCGCCGCGCCGCCAGGCCGATGGGACCTTCGGTGGCGATGTGGATGGCCTCCGGCTCGAAGGCGCGCAGCCGCTCCTGCACCGGCTCGTAGGCGCCCAGCGAGAGCTTGATCTCCGAATAGGTCGGCAGCGGGATGGTCTTGAACTGGCTGGGCTCGATCACCTCGACGGTGTGGCCGAGGTCGCGCAGTTCGGAGACCACGCGGCTCAGGGTGCGGACCACGCCGTTGACCTGCGGCTCCCAGGCGTCGGTGGCCAGCAGGATGCGCATCGGTTTCTCGTCGGCCGGCGGCGGGGCCGCAACGGGCGGCCGGGCGGTCGGCGAGGCGGCGCGCTCGGCGATCATCTGGCTCTGCAGCCAGGCCCAGAAGGCCCCCAACAGGGCCTCGCGGGTGGGAAAATAGCGATAGACGGTGCGCTCCCCGACGCCCGCGTCGCTGGCCAGTTCGGCGAAGCTGACCTCTTCCAGCGCCGCGCCGCTCTCAAGGCGGCGGGCCACCGCCCGCATCACCGCCTCGCGATTGGCTTCCATCTGCTGGTCGCGGGCATTGCCCTGGGGGCGAAGAACGTCGTTCATGACAGCGAGACTGTCACGAAGATTTCGCGGCTGTCAATCGCTTTGCGGCAGCGCCGCTGTCAGGCGGCGATGGGCGACGCCAGGGGGCCGGCGTCCGCCGTCCGCGGCCCGTCGCCACGCCCGGCGACCAGCGAGCGCGAGCGCAATTTGGCCCACTCCAGGATTTCCAGCCGGCCGTCCGGATGCTCGACCAGGGCGGTGCAGCTTTCCACCCAGTCGCCGTCGTTGATGTAGGCGACGCCGCCGATGTCGCGCATCTCGGCCTTGTGGATGTGGCCGCAGATCACACCGTCGCAGCCGCGCCGGCGCGCCTCGTCGGCCACCGCCTGCTCGAAGTTCTCGATGAACTGCAGGGCGTTCTTCACCCTGGTCTTCAGGAAGGCCGAGAGGCTCCAGTAGGGCAGGCCGAGGAGGCGCCGGCCGTGGTTGAAGGCGGTGTTCAGCCGGATCAGCGCCCGGTAGCTCCAGTCACCGAGGAAGGCCAGCCATCTGGCATGCTGCACCACCCCGTCGAAGGCGTCGCCGTGGGTGACCAGGAACTTTCGGCCGTCCGCCGTCTCGTGGATGCAGTCCAGCACCACCTGCACGCCGCCGAAGTGGGCGCCGCAGAAGTCGCGCACCCGGTCGTCGTGGTTGCCGGGGACGTAGATCACCGCCACGCCCTTGCGGGCCAGGCGCAGGATCTTCTGCACCACGTCGTTGTGGCTCTGCGGCCAGTACCAGCCGCCCTTCAGCTTCCAGCCATCGACGATGTCGCCGACCAGGTAGAGCCGCTCACATTCGACATGCCGGATGAAGTCGAGGAGGAGTTCGGCCTGGCAGCCGCGCGTGCCCAGGTGGATGTCGGAGATGAAGACGCTGCGATAGCTGCGCTCGCCGATCACGCTCATCCGCCAGACCCCGTCGCTCCGACCGATCAGGCGGATAGGCCGATTGCATGTCGGTTTGATGAAGTCGGGCGAGCCGGCTGGCCGCAGGGACGCAAACACACTAAGCCTCGCCCGGATATGCAGAAGCTGGCTCCTCCCCGCCAGTCGCGTAAGTCGCAACGCACGCGGGCGCGCATCCTCGACGAGGCGATGCGACTGTTCGCGGAGGTCGGCTATGCGGCTGCGACCAACGCCGTCATCGCCGAGGCGTCGGGCCTGACGCGAGGGGCCATGCTCTATCATTTCGCCACCCGCGAGGCCCTGGTGGAGGCGGCGATCGCCCACATCGAATCGGCCCGCGGGGCGCTTTTCGAGGCGGCCGCCCAGCCGGCGCCGGGGGTCGACGCCGCCGAGCACGCCATCGACGCCTACTGGGATCTGCTGCACACCCGCCCGTTCCTGGCCTTCGCCGAACTGGAGGGCGCCGCGCGCACCGATCCGATGCTGCGCGAGCGGCTGGCGGCGGCGCAGTCGTCCTTCGACCGCGCGCAGGTCGGCGACCGGTTCATCGCCCTGGCCGCCCAGGCGGGCGACGATCCCCGCTTCCAGGCCAGCCGCGACCTGGCGCGGTTCCTCCTCGAGGGCCTGTCGCGGGGGGCTCTGACCTACGACCGCGAAGCGCGGACCGAACGCCTGCTGAAGGTCGTCAAGCGCGCGGTGCGGATGCTGAACCGCAAGGGCGCGGTGCAGGAACTCTGGCCGGAGTAGAAGCGGCTGAACGGCGTTGCGTCCCCACGGGTCTGGCTTCGCCAGCCCGAGGGCAGGCTTCGAGACACCCGCTTCGCAGGCCCTCAGGATGACTATCTCAGCAACAACCTTGGTCATGGTGAGGAGCGCGAAGCGCGTCTCGAACCACGCAGGGCCTCTCAGCCTCTTCAGGCCTTCTCCGCCGCGATCCAGGCGTCGATGCGCGCTTCCAGCAGGTCCAGCGGCAGCGGCCCGGCCAGCAGCACCGCGTCGTGAAAGCGGCGGATGTCGAAGCGCTCGCCGAGCGCGGCGCGGGCCCGCTCGCGGAGTTCGACAATCTTCAGTTCGCCGATCTTGTAGGCCAGCGCCTGGCCGGGCCAGGAGATGTAGCGCGCCACTTCCACATCGATGTTGAGCGGCGAAAGGGCGCTGTTCTTCAGGAAGCATGCCTTGGCCTCGTCCTCGCTCCAGCCCTTCCAGTGGATGCCGGAATCGGCCACCAGCCGGCAGGCGCGCCACATCTCGTAGGAGAGCCGGCCGAACTGTTCGTAGGGATCGCGGTAGATGCCCATCTTGCCGCCGAGCTTCTCCGAGTAGAGCCCCCAGCCTTCGGTGAAGGCGGTGACCCCGGCGTTGCGGCGGAAGGCGGGCGCGCCCTCCAGCTCCTGGGCGAGGGCGATCTGCAGGTGGTGACCGGGCACGGCTTCGTGCAGCGTCAAGGCGGGCAGCTCGTAGAGGCCGCGCTGGTCGAGCTTGGAGGTGTTGACCATGTAGCCGCCGGCGACGCCCAGTTTGGGGCTGCCCGGGAAGTAGCGCCCGGTGGTGTAGGACTCCTCGATGTCGGCCGGCACCGGCCGCACGCCGTAGGTCAGTCGCGGCAGGGTGGCGAACCAGTGCGGCAGCTGGTCGTCGATCCGTTTGGCGATCTCGGAAGCCTTCTCCAGGAGATCCTGGCGCGTGGCGGCGTAGAAGCGCGGGTCGGTGCGCAGCATGGTCAGGAAGGCGGGGAAATCGCCCTTGAAGCCGGTCTCGGCCATCGCCGCGTCCATCTCGGCGCGAATGCGGGCGACCTCCTTCAGGCCCAGGGCATGGATCTCGTCCGGCGACAGGTCGGTGGTGGTGTGGCGCCTGACCAGCCAGCGGTAGTAAGCCTCGCCGTCCGGCAGGCTGCGGGCGGCCAGCGACTTGCGCGCGGCGGGCAGGTACTCGGTCTCCAGGAAGCGGACGAATTGGTGTTGCGCGGGCCGCACCTGACGCTCGAGCACCGCCATAGCCTCGGCGCGCAGGGCGGCCTGCTCGGTGGCCGGAATGGCGTCGCTCATGGTGTCGAACGGCGCCAGCAGGGGGTCCTGCGCCAGCGGCGCGGCCGCGGCCTGCCGGGCGGCGACCAGCACCTGCTCGACGGTGACCCGCGGTTGGGTGAAACCATCCCGCACGCCGCGCCGGGCGTTGGCGATGTTGTCCGCGTAGTAGCCGGGCAGCCTGTTCAGCCGGCCGATCCACGCGCGCGCGTCGGCGGCGGTGTTTAACCTGGTGCGGGAGGCCAGATAGCCGACCGTGGTATGGAAGCCGCCGTCGGAAGAGAACGGCATGCGCGCCTCGTCGAACGCCAGCACCTGCAGCCGCTCGTCGATCAGGAACAGTAGCATGGCCCGGTTCAGGCGGCCCTCTCCGTCGAGCCCGTCGGCCGGGATGGCGTTCAGCCGGCCCTGCAGGTCCTGCAGCCAGGCGCCCCGCGCGGCGTCGGCCTTCGGCGTGACGTCGGGCAGCAGGGACCTGGCCGCCGCATC
>JADZBR010000097.1 GCA_020852035.1 Caulobacteraceae bacterium | reverse complement strand
TTCCCTCTCCCGATCGGGAGAGGGATTTTGGTCACCCGACGATCTGGTCGTCCGTGAAGAACTGGGCGATCTCAAGCTTGGCGTTGTCCTGGCTGTCGGAGCCGTGGACCGAGTTCTCGCCGACGCTGAGGGCGTAGAGCTTGCGGATGGTGCCTTCGGCGGCCTGCTCGGGATTGGTCGCGCCCATCACTTCGCGGTAGCGGGCGACGGCGCCCTCGCCTTCGAGCACCTGCACCACCACCGGCTCGGAGGTCATGAACTCCACCAGTTCGCCGTAGAACGGGCGCTCGGCGTGGACCTCGTAGAATTTCCTGGCCTGGGCGTCGGTCATCTTGATGCGGCGCTGGGCGACGATGCGCAGGCCCGCGTCTTCGATCACCGCGTTGATCTTGCCGGTCAGGTTCCGCTTGGTCGCGTCCGGCTTGATGATCGAGAAGGTGCGTTCGGTCATGGTCTTTGGGGCCTTGATGGCTTTGTTCGGGAAGGGAGGCGGCTTATAGCCACGGCCCGCCACCCCGCCAACCCGCCATGCTGCAGATCAACGACCTGACCTTCACCGCCTGGGGCCGCACGCTCCTTTCCCACGCCCAGGCCACGATCCCGGCCACGGCGAAGGTGGGGCTCGTGGGGCGCAACGGCGTGGGCAAGACCACCCTCTTCCGCGTGATCTTGGGCGAATTGCCGATCACCGAAGGCAATATCGGCATGCCCGCCCGCTGGCGCGTGGCGACGGTGGACCAGGAGGCCGCCGCGTCACCCGTCGGCCTGCTCGACACCGTGCTGGCGGCCGATGAGGAACGCGCGCGCTTGCTCGTCGAGTCTGAGACCGCCGACCCCGAGCACCTCGGGGAAATCCACGCGCGGCTGAACCAGATCGGCGCCTCCCGCGCCCCGGCGCGCGCGTCGGAAATCCTCGTCGGCCTGGGTTTCTCGAACGGCGACCTGGAGCGGCCGATGGCCGAGTTCTCCGGCGGCTGGCGGATGCGCGCGGCGCTGGCGGCGGCGCTGTTCTCCGAACCCGACCTGCTGCTGCTCGACGTGCCGACCAACTACCTCGACCTCGAGGGCGCCCTCTGGCTCGAGGCCAAGCTGAAACGCTACCCGAACGCGGCGATCATCATCAGCCACGACCGCGAACTCCTGAACACCGCGGTCGACCACATCCTGCACCTGCACGATGGCAAGCTCGACCTCTACGCCGGCGGCTACGACGCCTTCGAGACCGAGCGGGCCGAGCGCATGCGCCTGCAGGCGGCGATGAACGTCAAGATCGAGGCCCAGCGGGCCCACATGCAGGCCTTCGTCGACCGCTTCCGCTACAAGGAATCCAAGGCCCGGCAGGCGCAGTCGCGGATCAAGATGCTGGCCAAGCTGCCGCCCACCGTGCCCATCGAGGCCGAGCACACGCAGGGCTTCAACCTCCCCTCCCCCGAGCGCCCGCTGCCGCCGCCGATGCTGCGGCTGGAAGGCGCGCAGGTGGGCTATGGCGGACCGCCGGTGCTCTCCAGGCTGAACCTGCGGCTGAACGCCGACGACCGCATCGGCCTCCTGGGCGTCAACGGAGCCGGCAAATCGACCTTCGCCAAGCTGCTGGCCGAAGCCCTGCCGCTGACGGCGGGCGCCATCCACCGCAGCGCCAAGATGCGCGTGGCGTGGTTCCACCAACACCAGATCGAGGCCCTGGACCCCGAGGAGACGCCGCTTGACCTGATCCGCCGCGAGCTGCCCGAGCTGACCGAGGCCCAGCGCCGCTCGATCCTGGCCCGCTTCGGCCTGCCCGCCGCGAAAGCCGGCACCAAGCACTCGGCGCTCTCCGGCGGCGAGCGGGCGCGGCTGCTGCTGAACCTCGTGGCGCGCGAACAGCCGCACCTTTTGATCCTCGATGAGCCGACCAACCACCTGGACATCGACTCGCGCCGGGCTCTGCTCGACGCGCTGAACGACTACCAGGGCGCGGTGATCCTGATCACCCACGACCGTTCGCTGATGGAGCTGGTCGCCGACACCCTGTGGCTGACCGCCGACGGGACCATCAAACCCTTCGACGGCGACATGGACGACTACGCCCGCCACGTGCTCGACCGCGCGCGACAGAACGGCGTGCGGGTGGCCCCGCCCAAGCCGGTTGAGGCCAAGCCCGGCAAGGAGGCCCGCAAGGCGGCCGCCGAGGCCCGCGCGGCCGTCGCGCCCCTGAAGCGCCAGGTCGAGGCGGCGGAGAAGGAGTTGGAGAAGCAGCAGGACCGGCTGGTGAAGTGCGACGCGGCGCTGGCCGAGCCGGGCCTTTTCCAGAAGAACCCGCAACGGGCGACGGAGCTCGGCAAGCTGCGCGCCCAGACGGTCAACCTGATCGCCAAGGCCGAGGCCGAATGGCTGGCTGCGGCCGAGGCTTACGAACGGGCGCAGAGCCTGGCGGACGCCTAGTCTCCCTCCCGTCGGCGGTGGGGAGGTGGGCCGCCGAAGGCGGATCGGGTGGGGTCTTGCTGGCTCGTCGCGATTGCCGAGACGCCGGAGGTCCCCCACCCGTCTCAGCGCTGCGCGCCGATCCACCCTCCCCATCGCCGACGGGAGGGAAAGGTGGATGACATAGTGAAGCTAAGCCATTGACGGAAATGGTTTTCGCCACATCCACCACTTAAACTCGCCACAGTCGGCGCCTAAGCAGCGCGCACGCTCACGCGCTCGCCGGGCGTCCACCCGTCGCAATTTCAGCGGCGTACACCGCCCCGCGCGCCGCAAGGCGTCGCGGCCTTCGCTTCATGCCCGCCTTCGGAGCCGATGACGAAAGCCCTCGCCCGCACGGACGACTTCCACCTCTGGACGCAACGCATCGTCGTGCTGTTGCTGGCCTTCGGCATGGCCCTGGCGCTGTGGGGCCTGCGCGCCCACGCCACCTCTCTCCAAAACCTGGAATTCGGCGAAAAGGTTGCCCAGATGCGCCGGGCGGTGGCCGACCTCGCGCCCGCCAGGCCGCAGCCGCAGCCGCAGCTGGCGCAGCGGCTGGTCTGGACCGGGGCGGACATCGACGGCGACGGCCAGCCCGACTTCGTGAACCCGACGAGTGCGGCCCCTCGCACCTGGGATCACTTCGGCTCGGGCGCCTACGGCGCCTCGCGGGACGGCGGCGTCCGTCACCACGCGGGCGTCGACTATGTGGCCGAAGCCGGCCAGGCGGTGAAGGCGCCGATCTCCGGCTACGTCACGCGCATCGGCTACGCCTACGCCGACGACCTCTCCTTCCGCTATGTGGAGATCACCAACCCGGCGCTGCGCTATCAGGCCCGGGTGCTCTACGTCTCGCCGGGCGTGGCGGTGGGCGACACCGTGCGGCTCGGCCAGGCGATCGGCGAGGCGCAGACCCTGCAGGGCCGCTATCCCGGCATCACCGATCACGTGCACCTGGAGATCGCGCGGCTGGGCGCAGGCCCCATCGACGCGACGCGGGTGATCACCGCCCAGTTGCAGGCGATCCCGCCGCGCGGCTAGCGCACCCCTCTCCCGGCCGGGAGAGGGAAATCCGCCGGCGACAGCCGGCGGGAGGGTGAGGGCCTCCGCCCTCTCCGGAAAGGCCGCAAGCCCTCATCCTCGCCGCGCCTGCGGCGCGTCTTTCCTTCTCCCGAGCGGGAGAAGGGGGTCAGCCGCAGCGGACTTCCTTCACCACGCCGGTCTCGACGTCGAAGAAGATGTTCAGCCGCTCGGGGTTGAAGTCCATCGTCACCGGGCAGGTGGTGCAGGCGACCCGGCGCAGGCGCGGGTTGACCGGCACCGGGATCTCAGTGCGCGGCTTGCCGACCAGGCTCTGCAGCGCCGCCGCCCCGCAGCGGTCGGGCGGCTCGCGGCTGGGCGGGGGGCGCGAGGGGCCGGGATCGCGCGGCGCCGGCTCGTAAGGCGCCTCGCTGGCGCAGGCCGCGAGCGCCAGGGCGGCGGCGAAGATCAGCTTCCTCATGCCTGTTTCTCCCATCCCCGGGCCACCTGGCGCCAGTAGGAAACCGCCAGGCCCCGCGCCTTGATCTGCGTCCACTGGCGGCGGGCGTGGGCCAGAGCCGCCTCGTCGGCGCCGTCGAACAGCACCAGGCAGCGGGCGAGGCCGTCGAGATCGCCCGGTTCGGCGCCGTCGACCAGGAACAACGCCTGGGCGCCGTTCGGCCGCTCCATCTCGCGGGTCAGCAGGATCGGTTGCCGCTCGGCCAGGGGCTCGGAATCCAGGCCGTGGGGCAGGAAGCTGTCGTCGCGATAGGACCAGAGCCAGCCATCGAGATGGTCCAGCCGCTCGGGCGCGGTGGTGCGGACCACCGCCTTCCAGCCGCGGGCCAGGGTCTTGTCGAGCAGCTCGGGCAGGGCCTGGTCGAGCGAGGTGCGCTCCAGATGATAGAACCAGACCTCGCAGGATGGCTCGGTCACCGCGCCCCCACGGGCGCCCAGCCGGCGGCGAGCGCGATCGGAGGCGAAACGGCCATCAGCCCTCGTACTTGTCGGCGACCATCTGGTCGAGCAGGCGCACGCCGTAGCCGGTGGCGCCTTCCGGCAGGGTCGGGACGCTGGAGGGCTTCTTCCAGGCCGTCGAGGCGATGTCGAGGTGCGCCCACGGCACGCCGTTGACGAAGCGCTGGATGAAGAGCGCCGCGGTGATCGAGCCGCCAGGGCGCCCGCCGGTGTTCTTCATGTCGGCGATCATCGAGTCGATGTTCTTGTCGTAGGCCGCCGGCAGCGGCATCCGCCACAAGGGCTCGCCGGTGGAGTCCGAGGCCGCCAGAAGATTCGCCGACAACTCATCGTTATTGCTGAACAACCCTGCGTAGTCGTTGCCCAGGGAGATGATGATCGCGCCGGTCAGGGTGGCGAGGTCGACGATGAACTTCGGCTTGAAGCGCTCCTGGCAATACCAGACGGCGTCGGCCAGCACGAGGCGGCCCTCGGCGTCGGTGTTGATGATCTCGATGGTCTGGCCGCTCATCGAGGTGACCACGTCGCCCGGACGCTGCGCGGCGCCGTCAGGCATGTTCTCGACGAGGCCGAGGATGCCGACGGCGTTGACCCTGGCCTTGCGGCCGGCGAGCGCGACCATCAGGCCGGCGACGGCGCCGGCGCCGCCCATGTCCCACTTCATGTCCTCCATGCCCTCGGGGGGCTTGAGGCTGATGCCGCCGGTGTCGAAGCACACGCCCTTGCCGACGAAGGCGATGGGCTGGGCGTCCTTGTCGGCCGCGCCGTTCCAGCGGATCACGGCGATCTGGCTTTCGCGCACGCTGCCCTGCCCGACGCCGAGCAGCGAGCCCATGCCGAGCTTCTCCATCTCCTTCTCGCCGAGGATCTCGACCTGGAGGCCCAGGCTCTCCTTCTCCTTCACCCGCCGGGCGAACTCGGCCGGGAAGAGGACGTTCGGCGGCTCGGAGACCAGGTCGCGGGTGAACTTCACGCCCTCGGCGATGGCCGCCTGGCGCGCCCACTCGGCCTTGGCGTCGGCTGCGGTGGCGATCTGCACGGTCTCGACGGATGGCTTCTTCTCCGGCTTTTCCTTGGTCCGGTAGATGTCGAAGCGGTAGCTGGCGAGGGTCACGCCCAGCGCGGCGCGGGCCGCCTGCTCGGCGGTGGCGCCGTCCAGGCGAATCAACAGGCCGGTCAGGCCCGAAGTCTTGACGGCGGCGTAGGCGCTGGCGGCGGCGTGCTCGACGCCGATCAGGTCCAGCTTGTCCTTCGGCCCGGCGCCGACCAGCAGCACGCGGGCGGCGGCGATTCCGGCCGGGGCCACGATGTCGAGCACCTGGCCCTTGCCGCCGGTGAAGCGCGAGGCTTCCACGGCGCCGGACAGGGACGCCGCGTCGCCGCTCAGGGCTTCCTTCTCGAAGACGATGAACGCCAGGGCGGCCTTGGCGGGCGGGGCTGCGGAGGGGGAGACGAATTCAATCTTCATGAGGGCGTTGCAGGCTGTTCCTCCCTCAAGGTCAAGTTAAAACGCAACAAGCTTCGCCGCCGGCGCGCGGCGCGGTTGTGCGAGGCGCCGGGGCGGGTCTAGAACGGCCGGCTCTGGCCGGACGCGCACGAGAGGCGCCGGCGACCTATGTTCGCCCGGAATGCGCCTGATCGACCGCTACCTTTTCCGTCAGCTGCTGGGGCCGACCGCCCTGGCCGTGGCGGCGCTTACGGCGGTGGCGCTCCTGGGCCAGAGCCTCTCGACGCTCGACGTGATCGTCGACCAGCGGCAGAGCGCCCTCGTCTTCCTGCAGATCACCGTCCTGGCCCTGCCGCAGTTGATCAACATGGTGCTGCCGGTGGCCCTGTTCGCGGCCATGCTGGTGGCGCTGAACCGGCTGCATACCGAGCAGGAGATCGTCGTCTGCTTCGCCGGCGGGATGAGCCGCGGCCGGGTGATCGCGCCGGCGCTGAGGCTGGCGAGCCTGGCGGTGCTGGGCGCCCTGGTGATGAACCTCTGGATCCAGCCGATGACCTTCCGGGCCATGCGCGAGGTGCTGTTCGAAATCCGCAGCGACCTGGCCGCCAGCCTCCTGCGCGAGGGCGAGTTCACCGAACCGGCCGCCGGCGTCACCGTCTACGCCCAGACCATCGAGAACGGCGGGCTGATCAAGAACCTGTTCATCCACCAGGAAGGCGAGGAAGGTCGCTCGACCACCTACATGGCCTCCGAAGGGCGCATGGCCAGCCGCGGCGATTCGCCGGTCCTCCTGATGAAAAAGGGCTCCATCCAGGAGTTCTCCGACCGAGGGGTCCTGAACTACCTGGCCTTCGAGGAGTACAACTTCGACCTCAAGCCGCTGATCTCGACCGACGAACTGCTGCACTACAAGATATCCGATCGCTACCTGCACGAGCTGTTCTTCCCCGACCTCGAGCAGGACTGGGAACGCAAGAACCGGGTCAAGCTGCTGGCCGAGGGCCATGCGCGCCTGGCTTCCCCGCTCTACAACCTGACCTTCGTGGCCCTGGCGCTCTGGGCGATCATCGGCGGTTCGTTCAGCCGGCTGGGCTATGGCCGGCGCATCGCCATCGCCGGCGGCGCGGCCCTGGGGCTGCGGGTGGTGGGCTTCGGCGTCCAGGCGGCCTGCGAGGCCGAGGCGACGCTCAACCTGTTGCAGTACGTGATCCCGCTCGCCGGCTTCGCCCTGGCGCTGGCGCCGATCTTCCGCGGGAAAGCGCGGCCTGCGCCCTTCCGTGTCGCCGCCCTGGCGAGGCCGGTATGACCGGGCCAAGCTTCGGGCGACTGGAAATCTATGTCCTCGGCCGCACCATCGCCGGGGCGACCGTCGCCTTTGCGGTGATCACCTCGTTGATCCTGCTGATCGACCTGGTCGAGACCGCCCGCGACATCGGCGTGCGGGCCGATGTCAGCTTCACCGAGATCCTCGGCCTCACCCTCCTGAAGACCCCGGCGCTGATGCTGGTGCTGCTGCCGTTCGCCTTCCTTTTCGGCACGCTCGGCGCCTTCGTGGCGCTGAACCGCTCCAGCGAGCTCACCGCCATGCGCGCGGCCGGCGTCTCGGCCTGGCGGTTCATCGCCCCGGCCGGCGTGGCGGCCTTTCTGGTCGGCGTGCTCGCGGTGACGGCGGTCAATCCTGTCGCGGCGGTGCTGAACGGCCAGTTCGAGGCGATCCGCGCGCGGCTTTTGGAAAGCTACCTCGACGACTCGCCGAAGGACGTCTGGCTGCGCCAGGGCGACGAGCGCACCCAGATGGTCATCCACGCCCAGAGCCGCTCGCTGGAGAACGGCAAGGCGGTGCTGCGGGGCGTGTCGCTGTTCATCTACCAGAAGAACGCCGAGGGCATCCCCGAATTCCGCCGGCGGCTGGAGGCGCGCGAGGCGCGGCTGCTGCCCGGCTTCTGGCGACTGACCGACGTGCGCGAGGCCAGCCCCGGCGCCGGGGCGGTGCGGACCGAATCCCTCTCCCTGCCCTCCACGCTCGACCCGAAGGGCGCGGTGGAGCGGTTCGCGACGCCGAACGAGATCGCCTTCTGGCGGCTGCCGGCGGCCATCGCCCAGACCGAACAGGCCGGCTTCGGGGCGAGCGCCTATCGTCTGCGGCTGCAGCAGTTGCTGGCCACGCCGCTGCTGCTGGCGGCGATGGCGGTGATGGCGGCGGCGTTCTCGCTCAGGCTGGTGCGGCTGGGCGGCATGGCCCTGGTGGCCGGCTCGGGCGTGGCGCTGGGGTTCGTCTTCTACTTCCTCAACGCCTTCTCGGGCGCGCTGGCCAAGGCGGGGCTGATCTCGGCCTTTTCGGCGGCCTGGGCGCCGCCGGCGGTGGTGATGCTGTGCGGGGTGACTCTGCTTTGCTACACCGAAGATGGTTGAATCGCCCGGCCGGTCGGCTATCGGGTTTTGGCAAGGGGGCGCTCCGGACCTTGAGGGACGCGTGCGGTTGATGATTGACGGTCCGCGCCTCGCGGCGACCGTGCGCAAGGCCCGCCTGCTGGCCGGCGTCGCGATGGGCGCGTGGCTGGCGCTGGCGGTCTGCGCCCACGCGCAGATCGCCCCCGAACCCGGCGAGACCGAGCAGCCGGTCTACATGGAAGCCGACGTCGTCACCCGCAACGACGAGACCAAGGTCTCCACCGCCCGCGGCTCGGTGGAGGCGCGCCAGGCCGGCCGCACCCTGCGCGCCGAGGAAGTCGTCTACGACGAGACATCCGGCGTCATCACCGCGCGGGGCGACGTGCAGATCGTCAACCCCGACGGCACCGCCGAGTTCGCCGACGAGGTGGTGCTGGACGACGAGATGAAGGCCGGCGTGGCCACCG
The DNA here is from genome assembly GCA_020852035.1 of Caulobacteraceae bacterium. Taxonomy (GTDB): domain Bacteria; phylum Pseudomonadota; class Alphaproteobacteria; order Caulobacterales; family Caulobacteraceae; genus Phenylobacterium. The sequence goes on along the minus strand of JADZBR010000097.1, from coordinate 5,462 downwards.
CATTCTCCGCGCGGCTCTCCCAGAACATCAAGATCGCCGCCGCCACCGCGGTGAAGCGCAACGAGAACGTCAACGAGCTGAACAAGGCGATCTACACCCCCTGCCCGGTCTGCGCGAAGGACCCGGACCCCACCTGGTCGATCGAGGCCGACCGGGTGACGCAGGACAAGAAAAACAAGATCGTCCGCTATGAGAACGCCCGCATCCGGGTGAAGGGCGTGCCCTTCCTCTACCTGCCGGTGTTCTGGCACGCCGACCCGCAGGCCGAGGCCCGCTCGGGGTTCCTGCCGCCGAAGCTGGGCGCTTCGGACCGGCGCGGGGTCTCCTATGAGCAGCCATACTACTGGCGCATCTCGCCCTCGCAGGACCTGATCATCAGCCCGCAGATCAACGGCGATGTGAACCCGTTCCTGAACCTGCGCTACCGAAAGCGGTTCTACTCGGGGCTGGTCGACGCCCGTTTCGGCTACACCCACGACTCGGACTTCGACGGCAACGGCGACCGGTTCGGCGAGAAGACCTCGCGCAGCTATGTGCTGGCCCGCGGCGCCTTCCAGGTGGACGAGAACTGGCGCTGGGGCTTCACCGCCGAGCGCACCTCCGACGACCTGTTGTTCGACAAGTACGAGGTCGGCGGCGTCTACGAGACCCGCGGCCCCTTCGTGGCCGACGACCGGCGGCTGATCAGCCAGGTCTACGCCGTCCGCCAGGACCAGCAGTCCTACTTCTCGGCCGCCGCCTTCACCATCCAGGGCCTGCGGCCCGAGGACAACGACCGAACCTTCCCGATCGCCGCCCCGCTGGTCGAGGCGCGCTGGGAGCCGACCTCGGCCATCGCCGGCGGGCGCCTGCGCCTGCACGGTTCGGGCGCCGTGCTGATCCGCGACCAGTCGCCGCTCAACCAGGCCGCGCGCCTGCCGGGGCTGGACAGCGCCCGGGCGACCACCGAGGCCGACTGGCGCTCGACCTTCACCAGCGCGGCGGGCGTGCGCCTCTCGCCTTTCGTGCAGGCCCGGGCCGACATCTACCGGATCGACGACGCCGAGCCGATCGGCGGCGAGGACCGCACCACCGCCCGCGCGCTCGGCGTGGCGGGGGTGGACCTCTCCTGGCCGTTCTACCGCCGGTTCGGCGACGTCTATGTGGTGCTGGAGCCGGTGGCGCAACTGGCGGTGTCGCCGAACGCCGAGCAGATCACCGTCGGCCGCGACGCCGCCGGCCAGCCGATCTACCTGAACGAAGACTCCATCGCCTTCGACTTCGACGACACCAATCTGTTCCTGGCCAACAAGTTCCCCGGCTTCGACCTCTACGAGGACGGCCTGCGGCTGAACGTCGGCGGCCGGGCCTTCGTCGACTGGGGCGACGGACGCCACGCCTATGCGCTTGTCGGCCGCAGCCTGCGCGCCCAGCGCAACAACGACTTCCCGGCGCGGACCGGGCTGCAGCCGCCGGGTTCGGACTGGGTGGTGGCGCTGGAGGGTCAGCCGCTCCCGGGGCTCAGCTTCTTCACCCGCGCCCGGCTCGACGGCGATACGCTGGACGTGCGCCGCGCGGAGGCCGGGGCGAATTACTACAGCACAAGATTTTCTGGTTATTTCAGATACTTGACCGACAATCTTGATATCAGCGGATCGAAGCGGGAAAACCTCGACCTTGGCGGCGAGTTCTTCGTCACCAAGAACTGGGGCGTGGTCGCCTACGGCAGCCGCGACCTGGAGGGCAAATCCTGGATCGTGCGCGACATCGGGGTGGCCTACCGCGATGACTGCACGCGGCTGGATGTGATCTACCGGCGCGAGGACACGATTCTTGGTCGCCTCGGGCCCAATGACTCGGTTCTGATACGCCTAACGCTCGCCACATTGGGCGGGCCGATATATGCCAACTAAGATGCGCGGGACTTTCCGCGGGCTCGGAATGATTCCTTCTATGAAGTCGGGGCGCAGAGGCGCCGCTCAGGCGGCGTCAGTTTTGGCATTGGCGGCGATGGTCCTGCAGGCGAGCGCGCCCGCGGCCTTCGCCCAGGCGACCCCGGTTCCCGCGCCCACCACGCCGCCGGCGGCGACCGAGAACCTGCAGCCGACGCCCACCCCGGGCCTGACCGAAGGCGTCGCGGCGATCGTCAACGACGAGATCATCTCCACCTACGACCTGGCGCAGCGGATGCGCCTGCTGATCCTCACCTCCGGCATCCAGGTGACGCGCGAGAACCTGCCGCAACTGCAGCAGCAGGCGTTGATCTCGCTGGTCGACGAGCGGCTGCAGATCCAGGAACTGCGGCGGGTGGAGAAGGAGCAGAAGTTCGACATCGTTCCCACCGCCGATGAGGTGAACGCCGAACTGGCCGACATGGCCAAGGGCAACAACATGTCGCCCGAGCAGTTCACCGCCATGTTCCAGGCGCGCGGCGTGGGCGTCGACACGCTGAAGGCCCAGATCCGCTCGGAAATGGGCTGGCAGCGCTGGATCCGCGGCCGCTACGGCTCGCGCATCTCGGTCGGTCCGGATCAGATCAAGGCCACCGAGCAGCGGCTGGTCGCCGAAGCCTCGAAGCCCCAGTACCAGATCAGCGAAGTGTTCATCGAGGCCAGCCGCGTGGGCGGCATGGACGTGGCGGTCCAGGGGGCCGGCCAGTTGCTGGCACAGCTGCAGCAGGGCGCGACCTTCGCCGCGGTGGCCCGCCAGTTCTCCGCCTCGCCGACCGCCGCCAGCGGCGGCGACGCCGGCTGGGTGACCGCCACCGACCTGCCGCCGGAGGTGGTCCCCGTGCTCGACCAGATGCGGCCTGGCCAGCTCACCCGCCCGATCCCGGTGACCGACGGGGTCTACATCATCTATCTGCGCGACAAGCGCTCGGGCGCCGGCGCGCCGGTGGTGACCCTCAAGCAGGCCGCCGTGCCCCTGCCCAAGGACGCCAGCGCGCAGGCCGTGGCCGCCGCCACCGCCAAGCTGGAGGCCCTGCGTCCCACCGTCACCGGCTGCGACAACCTGGAAGCGGCCGCCGGCAAGGTGCAGGGCGTGATGGCCGGAGACCTGGGCGAAGCGGAGGTCAAGGATCTCTCCCCCGCTTTCCGTAGCGCCGCCGAGAGCCTGCAGGTGGGTCAGCTCTCGCAGCCGATCCGCACCGAAGCGGGCCTGCACCTGATCGCCGTCTGCGGGCGCAAGATGGGCGGCGCCCAGGCGCTGACCGCCGACCAGATCGAGAACCGGCTGATGGGCCAGCAGCTCTCGATGATCTCCAAGCGCTACATGCGCGACCTGCGCAACTCGGCCACCATCGAGACGCGGTGAAGCGCGGCCCGCTCGCTCTGACCCTGGGCGATCCGGCCGGCGTCGGACCGGAGATCATCGTCAAGGCGTGGCGCGAACTGCGCGAGGGCGGGCCCCCGTTCATGGCCATTGGCGACCGCCAGGTGCTGGCGGCGACCTCCGGCGCCGGCCCGATCGCGCGCGTCACGACGCCGGACGAGGCCATGCGCGTGTTCGGTGAAGCCCTGCCGGTGTTCGACCTGCCGCTGCCCGGCCCGGTGGTGGCGGGCCAGCCCTCCCCCATCTTCGCGAAAGCCATCGTCCGCTGGATCGAGACGGCGGTGGGCCTGGCGCTGTCCGGCGTGGTGGCGGGCGTGGTGACAGCCCCCATCGCCAAGGCGCCGCTCTACGAGGCGGGCTTTCCCTTCCCCGGCCATACCGAGTTCCTCGGCGAACTGACCGCCGCCGCCTCCTTCGACGGCGCGCGCGGTCCGGTGATGATGCTGGCCGTGCCGGGCCTGCGCTGCAGCCTGGTGACCATCCACGAGCCGCTGGCGCGCACCTCGGCCTCGCTGAGCATCGAGAAGATCGTCAACGTCGCCCTGGTCACCGCCCAGGCGCTGCGGCGCGACTTCGGCATCGCCGCCCCCCGGCTGGCGCTGGCGGGGCTGAACCCGCACGCCGGGGAGGACGGGGCGCTGGGTCGCGAGGAAATCGAGATCATCGGCCCGGCGGCGCGGGCGCTGCGCGACCTGGGGGTGGAAGTCAGCGGCCCGTGGCCGGCCGACACCCTGTTCCCGCGCGAGATGCGGCGGCGCTACGACGCGGCGGTCTGCATGTACCACGACCAGGCGCTGATCCCGGTGAAGATGCTCGACTTCTGGGGCGGGGTGAACGTGACGCTCGGCCTGCCCATCGTGCGCACCTCACCCGACCACGGCACCGCCTTCGACATCGCCGGGCGCGGCGTGGCGCGGGCCGACAGCCTGATCGCCGCCATCCGCATGGCCGACGAGATGGCCGCGCGCCGCGACGCATGAGCCTCGAGCGCCTGCCGCCGCTGCGCGAGGCGCTGGCCGCCCACGGCCTGATGGCGAAGAAGAGCTTCGGCCAGCACTTCCTCCTCGACCTCAACGTGACCCGCAAGATCGCCCGGCTCGCCGAGGTCGGCGAGAACGAAGTGGTGATCGAGGTCGGGCCCGGCCCCGGCGGCCTGACCCGCGCCCTGCTGGAGACCGGCGCGCGGGTGATCGCGGTGGAGAAGGACGCGCGGTTCCTGCCGCTGCTGGGCGAGATCGCCGAGGCCGCGGACGGGCGGCTGACGGTGGTCGAGGCCGACGCGCTCAGGGTCGACGAGGCGGCGCTGCTGGCCGAGGCTGGCGCGGCGGGCGGCGCGATCGTCTCCAACCTGCCCTACAACGTCGGCACGCCGCTGCTGGTGAAGTGGCTGACGGGGACTTTCACTCCCAACGCCATGACCTTGATGTTCCAGAAGGAAGTCGCGTTGCGCATCGTCGCTGAGCCGGGCTCCGACGACTACGGCCGACTCTCCGTCCTCACCCAGGCCGCCTGCGAGGCGCGGCTGGTGATGGAAGCCCCGGCGCGCGCCTTCACGCCGCCCCCGAAGGTGGACTCCGCAGTCGTTCGTTTGACGCCGCGCGCCGAGCGGCCGGACGCCGCGCGGCTGAAGGCGCTGGAGCGGGTGACGGCGGCGGCCTTCGGCCAGCGGCGTAAAATGCTGCGGTCGAGCCTGAAGGCCCTCGGCGGCGAGGCGCTCTGCGAACGCGCCGGAATCGAGGCGAACGTGCGGGCTGAAGTTGTTGATGTAGAGGGATTTCTGCGGTTGGCGGACGCAACCTCGAATCCTCCCCCGCTTGCGGGGGAGGGGGACCGCGAAGCGGTGGAGGGGGCGTGACTTGGAAGGAGCGCCGGCAGATTCTCGCCGACGCGTCCTTGCTGAGCCTCAGTGCAGAACCTCGCCCCCTCCACCGCTTCGCGGTCCCCCTCCCCCATTCCGCTGCGCTGCATGGGGGGAGGATCTGGAGCTACAGCTTCTCGGCGAGGAGCTCTCCCACGAACGGTTCCAGCCAGGCGTTGCGGCCACGCTTCAGCCGTTCGGCGTGGTAGATGTGCGCCAGGTCGGCGTAGGCGCGATCGAAGTCGTCGTTCAGGATGATGTAGTCGTAGTATTCCCAGAGGGCGATCTCGCC
>JADZBR010000096.1 GCA_020852035.1 Caulobacteraceae bacterium | reverse complement strand
CGCGTTCGGCGAGGTGGTCGAGGCCATCATGCGCGGCCCGGACGGCCTGAAGCGCTGGTTCCTCAGCGTGATCAATGAGCTGGCGCAGGCGCGCGACATGGTCCGCGTGCAGTCGATCGAGGGCCTCGGCTGGGGCGAGATGGACTTCCCCGAGGACGTCGACCGCAACGCCGAACTCACCCGCCGCTGGCTGGCGGCCGGCCAGCCGCAGCCTGAGCTGCAGCAATCCGCCTGACGAGCTGCAGGTCGGCGGGCTTGTCCACATCGACCGCCGCCAGGCCGTAGCGCGAGCGCACGGCCGCCGCCGTCACGCCGGCCCGGGCGCCCAGGCGCGCGATCGCCTCGTCCAGCGTCAGCCGCCCGGCCAGATACTGCGCCAGCATGTCGATGCCGAGCACGGCGGCGATCTTCCACGGCTGCTTGCGGTGGCGCTCGACCGTGCGCCAAAGCTCCACCGCCCGGACCGCCCGGCCGCTCGCCAGGTAGAAGAGGTTGCAGCCCGAATAGCGCCCGTCTCGCAGCTTCAGCCAGGTGCGCTGGGTGTCGGGGACGTCGGCGCGGACGATGGCTTCGGGCGCCAGCAGGGCGGCGATGTCGGCGTCCGTCGGGGTGTCGGCCAGGAACTGGGCGACCCATTCGGCCTGCAGCAGGGCGTGGTCGACGGTGGTGACCAGCAGCGGCGCGCCCAGGGCGGCGAAGGCGTCCGCCACGCTCTGGCTCGGGGAGCCTGTGGCGGGGAGGAGTTCGATGAACACCGCCCCGCCGGCGCTGGCCATCGCGACGGCGGCGGCTTCGATCTCGGGATCGCTGGTGGAGACCGCGATCCGCTCGGCGCCCGCCAGCATCAGCGCGCCGACCACCCGCGCCAGCAGGGTCTCGCCGCCGACCGTGGCCAGGCCCTTGTGGCTGACGCCCGCCGCCTGCGCCACCGGGTCCGGCCCGCCGCGCGAGCCGGCCAGGACCAGGGCGGAAAAGCCGCTCACGCCAGCGCCTTCTCGTAGATGCGGTAGGTCTTGTAGACCCTGGCGCCCATCACCTCGGCGATGTGGCGCATGGGGCGGTTCTCTTCGAGAATCCATGACATTTCAAAAGTCTGGAAGCCCAACTTAAGAGCCTCGGTGCGCACGCGGTCCATCGTCATGAACGGCATCATGCGGCCGGCCATCGTCTCGAAGTAGCGGCGCTTCACCCCGGCCAGCGGGATGCGGCAGCTTTTCAGGCCCGAGACCTTCAGCCGCCAGAGCAGCTTGGCCCAGCCGAAGGGCAGCAGCCGGCCGTCGAGGTCGCGGATCGCCTCGTTGAGGTTGGGCAGGCCGACGGTGAAGCCGGCCACGTCGCCGTCCACCTCGACGAACCAGACCAGGCGCGGGTCGAGGATGGCCTTCAAGGATTCGCCGAGCGCGGCGGTCTCGGCCTCGGTCACCGGCGTGAACCCCCAGTTGCCGGCCCAGGCGTCGTTGAGGATGGCGACGAAGGCGCGGACCTCCTCGTCGTAGCGCTTCATGTCGAGCATCCGCAGGGTGACGCCGGCCGGCGGCTTCTCGCGCACCCGGCGCACGATGGCCGGCGGCAGGTCGGCGGTCAGGTCGCAGATGTAGGCGTGGATGTCCTTGGCCTTGGCGTAGCCCTGGGCCTCGACCCGGCGCCCGGCGTAGGCGGGATCGTGGCCCATCATCACGAACGGCGGGGCCGTAAAGCCGTCGACCAGCAGGCCGACCTCCTCGTTGATCGAGAGGTTGAAGGGGCCTAGCGCCACGGCCTTGCCGCGCGCCTTCAGCCAGCCCTCCGCGGCGGCGAAGAGGGCGGCGAACACCGCCGCGTCGTCCTCGGCGGCGAGCATGCCGAAGTGGCCGGCTGCGGGCCGGTCGGGAAGCTCGGGGGCCAGGGCGTCGATCTGGGCGCTGATCCGGCCGACGTCGCGGCCGTCCTTCACCGCCAGCCAGAACTGCACCTCGGCGTGGTCGAAAAAGGGGTTGGACTTCGGCGAGAGGGCCGTGCGGCGCTCCATGTCCAGCGGCGTCACCCAATTGGGGTCGCCCCGGTTCAGCCGCGCGGGCAGGCGGATGAAGCGGTCGAGCTCGGTCTTGCTCTCGACCGGCACGATTCGGACCTCGCCCATCACCCCTCCAGACGCAGCAGGGCGGTGAGCGCCAGGGCCGAGAAGGCCACCGGCGCGGCCCAGGCGGCCAGCGGGGCCGAGAGCGCCCCGCTCTCGCCCACCGCCGTCAACATCCCATCGATCACCAGGAACAGCAGGCCCGCGGCGACTCCGTAGGCCATGTAGAGCCCCGCCTGACCGGCGCGGAAGCTGGCCAGGGCCACCGGCGTGGTCATCAGCAGCATCACCAGGCAGGCGAACGGGGCGGCGAAGGTGCGCTGCAACTGCATCCGGTAGAAGGCCGGCGAACGTTCGGCCCCGCCGCCCTCCAGCGCCCGCCGCGCCTCGGCGGCCGAGGGCTGGGCGGCGGCGTCGGAGAAGAGGGTGGCCACGTCCTTGGGCGTCAGGTTGACCGGCCAGGTCATGTCGGCCGCCGCGCCGTCGGTGAGGGTGTCGGGCGCGACGCGGACGAAGGTGGGCGTCTCCAGGGCCCAGCCCTGCGGGCCGTGGGTCGCGCCCTTGGCGATGATCCGCTCGACCAGTCGGCCCTGGCCGTCGCGGCGGTAGATGCGCACGGGGCCGAGGGTCGAGCCGTCGATGGCGCCGGGCGCGCCGGTGGCGATGTCGGAGCCGACACGCACCGGGCGCGCGTCGGCGCGATCCTCGTCCGCGACCGGGGCGGTGGCCGTCCACCAGGCGTCGAGCTCCAGGTCGGTGCGCGGGGCGACGAACTGGGCGACGGCCCACTGGATGATCATCAGGCCGACGACGGCGGGCAGCGCCATGCCGACCACGCGGTAGGTGGAGGAGCCGGCCGCCCGCATGGCGGTGACCGCGTGGTCGCGGGCCAGCTGGGCGAAGGCGAAGAGGCCGCCCGCCAGCGCCGCCAGCGGCGCGGCCTGTTCGACCAGGCGGGGCAGGCGCAGCAGGGCGTATTTGACGACGCCGCCGAAGCCCAGGCCGCGGTCGAGGATCTCGGTGGTGATGTCCAGCAAGTCCATGACCTGGAGCAGGGCGACGATCATCACCAGGGCCGCGGCGATGCGGAAAGCGACCAGCCGGCCGATGTGGCGGGAGAGCGTCACGCCGCCGCTTCCCGCTTCGGCTTCACCAGCGCCTTGGCCCAGGCGATGACGTCGGAGATCGCCTCGATCAGCGGGGTCATCGGCGTCTGTCCCGGGCGGGCGCGGCAGCCGTGGAATGACCACAGGCACAGGGCCACGAAGACCGCGTAGGGCAGCCAGACCACGACCGCGGGTATCCGCCCCGCGCCGGCCAGGCTCTGGGCGAACTGCACCCCGTGGTGGAAGGCCAGCAGCGTCACCCCCGCCACCACCAGTCCCGGCGCGCGGCCCGACCGCTTCGCCGACAGCGCCAGCGGCACGGCCAGCAGCGGCAGGAACGGCAGCGAAAGGGCGCGGGCCAGGCGCGCGTTGAGTTCCGCGGCCATGATCGGCTTGGTGATGCCGGGATGGCCGTTGCGGACGCCGTCCCAGAGCTCGCCGAGGGTCAGCTCCCGCTCGTCGCCGCCGCGGGCGCGCAGCAGGGCGGCCGCGCCCTCCAGCGGCGCGTCAATCGTCCCGCGGTCGAAGCGGGTGACGTCGAAGACGCCGGGCGAGGTCTCGCGCAGACGCTGGCCGCCGATCAGGCTCAGCTCCACCCGCTTGCCGTCGGCGGAGGGGCGCAGCTCGGCGGAGGCGGCGGTGGTGATGTCCTCCAGGCCGTCGTCGCGGGTCTGGCGGATGAACAGGCGCCCGAGCTTGCGGCCGGCGAGGTCGGCCTCGTCGGCGGTCATCAGGAGCTTGTCGTTGGGCTCGATGAAGGTCTGGGCCTGCAGGCGCCCGTTCCAGCCGGCGTTGACCGCCGCGTGCATCACCGCCCGGTAGCCGTAGCGGCTGTAGGGCTGCATGTAGCCGAACACCGCCACGCTCACGACCGTCAGCACGACGCCCAGGGCCAGGAAGGGCAGCACGAGGCGCGTCAGGCCGACGCCGCTGGCCAGCCAGGCGTCGATCTCCGAGCCGTCGCTCATGCGGGCGACGACCACGAACAGGCTGACGAAGAAGGCGGCGGGGAGGGCGAGGCCCAGGTAGTGCGGCAGGAGATTGGCGGTCAGCTCGAAGACATAGCCGAAGCGGGCGCTGGAGCCGGAGAGCAGGTCGAACAACCGCAGGGCCCGCTCCAGCAGCAGCGCCGCCAGCAGCACCACCAGGCACGCGATCAGCGGCCCCGCCGATTGCCTCAGGGCATAGCGGTCGATCAGCCTCGGACGGCCGGTGACGACGGCGTCGGCTTGGCTCACCCCTGGTTCCAGACCTCGCGGATGTGGGCGGCGAGGGCGCTCGCCGCGGCCTCGTCCAGGTCGACGGCCTCGCCCAGCGCCGGCTGCGCCGGCCAGCCGGCGTCACGATAGCTGCGCCCGTCGTGCTCGCGCGCGCCCTCGTAGCGCGGGATGACGTGGAAGTGCACGTCGCGGTCGACCATCATCAGCATCAGATAGTTGATCTTCTCATAGGCCGTCAGGCGCTTCAGCGTGCGCTCGATCCCCTTCACCGCCACGCTTAAATCGGCGAATGCGGCGGGGCTGAGGCTGGAGAAGGCTTCGGCCTCTTCCTTGCATACCAGCACGAGCGCCCCAAATGTCGGCTGCTTGGGGCGAACGAGGACGAGCCAGCTTTCAGTCTCGGCGACGAGGGTGTTCGGATAGCCGAACGCCTTGGCGGTGGGGTTGGTCATGCGAAGCTCGGGTCGGCCTGCGGCGGACGCCGCAGCCGCGAGATACCTGAAGGAGCGCGACGGCGCCATGATCCTGCGAACGCTTTGCCTGTCAGCGGCGCTGGCGGCCTTCGCGGGCGCGGCCGCCGCGGCCCCCCCCTGCGAGGGCGCGCCCAGCGGCGTGAAGCTGAACGTCACCGTGACGGGCGCCAAGCCGGCCAAAGGGCTGCTCGCCATCACCGTCTACGATAGCGCGAAGCGCTGGCTGGCCCCCGGCCAGAAGCTCCTGCGCCAGCGGCCCAAGGCGACCGCCGGCGCGGTGCAAGCCTGCTTCTGGCTGCCGAAGGCCGGGACCTACGGCGTCGCCGTCTATCACGACATCAACGGCGACAAGGACTTCAACCGCACGCTCACCGGCATGCCCGCCGAGGGCTTCGGCTTCTCCAACAACGTGGCGCCGCGCTTCGCCCTGCCGAAGTTCACCGACGTGCGCTTCACGGCGGGGACAGGGGAGACCTCGCAGCGGATCGGGCTGCGGTATCTGGACTAGGTTGGCTCGAGCCTCCGCCTTACCTCCCGCCGCTGCGCGGGGAGGTTCAAGAGCGTAGCGGGAAGGTTTGGGCCAGCAGCCGATATCGCCCGGTCTCCACCATCGCCGCCCCGTCGAACCCGCGCTCGACCACGCCCACCGCGCCGTCCTCGCCGACCTCCAATAGCCGCCAGCCCGCGGCCGGCGTCCTGCCGCCCGCCCGCGCCGAGGCGGAGGGGACGGCCATCACCGGGATCGCGCCCTTCGGTCCGGGTGTGGTGGCGAACACTGGCGCGTGGGCGTGGCCGTGGAGGACCAGTTCAGCGCCCTCGGCGCGCAGCACCTCGCGCAGGGCGGCGCGGTCGCGCAGGGCCTTGCGGGGCTTCACTGTGCCTTCGACCACCGCGTGGTGCAGCAGGACGATGCGGAAACGGGCGTGCTCGCGGCGAAGGATCGCCGCCAGCCGCTCCAGCTGATCGGCGCCCAGTTCGCCCTCGGCCGAGAACGGGCGGGTCGGCAGGGCCGAGCAGAGGTTGATCAGCACCACGTCCTGACGGTCGCGCACCGCCGGGAAGCCCGGCCCGGCGTCGTGCAGCCACGGCGCCCAGCCTGTCATCCGCGCGGCGGCGGCGGCCTCGCGCACCAGGACGTCGTGGTTGCCGAGGCTCAGGGTGACTGTGCCAGGCGGGCCGAGCCCCGTCAGCCACGCGCGGGCGGCGATCCATTCCTTTTCGGTGGAGAAGTTGGTCAGGTCGCCGGTGACCGCGATGTGGTCGGGCGCATGGGCCTGGATGTCGGCGACCACGGCGGCCAGCACCTCCGGCCGGTGGACGTGGCTGCGCTTGCGCCGCCAGGAGAGGCGGCTGAGCGTGCGCTTGGAGAGCCACGCGCCGCCGAACGCCGTCTCGCCCTCGGGCGGGACGAGGTGCGGGTCGGAGAGGTGGGCGAGGCGGAAGGCGGGCACTTAGGGTCGATCCGGCGGTGGCGGGGCGGGGCGAACCTGCGTATCAAGCCCGGCAGATTTTCAACAGGGTCGGTGAATGGCAAGCGACGCCGCAGCGGATCGGACCGCGCCCGTCGGCGTGGTGGTGGGAGCCAGCGACACCCGCCTTTGGGGCATGACCGCGGGCGAGCGGCTGGAGCGCAGCTTCCGCCGCGCCGGCGTCGAGCCCGGTCCGCCCAGCCGCGCGGCCCGCGGCGGTCTGATCGCGCGCGGCGACTATGTGCTGGACGAGGCGCTGATCAAGGCGCTGGCCGGCAAGCCGGGGGTGCTGCTGGTCGCCGAGGACGGGACGCCCGTGGCCGCCCACGTGGTCGGCGCGGCCTCCGCGGCGATGGCGGCGCTCGAGGCGGGCGATGCGAGCGCGCCGGGCCTGGCCGATCTCGAGCGCACCGATGTCGCCGGGCTGGGCTCGGCCTACAACGCCGCGCTGCGCAAGCGTGAGCCGCCGCTGGTCGCGCCGCTGACGGCCGGCACGGTCGATGCGATCGAAAAGCGCCTGTTCGCCGCCTCCTACAAGGGCGTGACGGACCTGGTCACCAAATACGCCTGGCCGGTCCCGGCGCGGATCGTCACCCGCTGGTGCGCGCAGGCGAAGATCACGCCCAACCAGGTGACGTTCGCCGGCTTCCTCCTGGTGCTGCTGGCTTTCTGGGCCTTCTGGCGCGGCGACTACGCCCTCGGCCTCGTCGCCGGCTGGCTGATGACCTTCCTCGACACGGTGGACGGCAAGCTGGCGCGGGTGACGCTCACCTCGTCCAGCTGGGGCAACATCTTCGACCACGGCATCGACCTGATCCACCCGCCGTTCTGGTGGTGGGCCTGGTGGGTGGGGGTGCAGGCCGGCCCGACCCCCCTGCCGCCGGACATCGCCCCCTGGGTGCTGGCCAGCGTGACCCTGCTCTACGCCCTGCAGCGGGGGGAGGAGGGGATCTTCATGCGGCTCTACGGCATGCACATCCACTCCTGGCGGCCCTTCGACAGCTGGTTCCGGCTGATCACCGCGCGGCGCAATCCGAACCTGATCCTGTTGACGCTGAGCCTCCTCGTCGGCCGCCCCGACCTCGGCCTGCTGGCCGTCGCGGCCTGGACGGTGCTGAGTTTCCTCGTCCACCTCGTGCGTCTGTTCCAGGCCCTGGCGACGCCGAGGGCCAAGGTGGTGTCCTGGCTTTCGGCCTGATGCGCGTCGGGCTGATCCGCAATCCGAAGAGCCACCGGAACCTCGGCCGCGCCCGCGCCCAGCCGCTGCCGGCCGGGGTGATGGGCGCCGAGCCCGACAGCCAGGAGGACCTGCGCGAAGCTTTGGCCGCCTTCGCCGAGGCCCGCGTCGAGGCCCTGGCCATCGAAGGCGGCGACGGCACGGTGCGCGACATCCTCGGCTTGCTGCCCGGCCTCTTCGAGACGCCGCCGATGCTGGCGATCTACCCGCTCGGCAAGACCAACGTCCTGGCCCGCGATCTCGGTCCGCCGCCGCGCCTGCCGGCGCTCGCCGCCGGCATCGCCCGGCCCAGCCAGCGCCGGCCGCTGGAGCTCTCCTGGCCGGACGGCGAGCACCCACCGGTGCGCGGCTTCATCCTGGGCGCGGCGGCCTATCGCCGGGCGACGGAGCTGTCGAAGCGGGTGAACCGGGCGGGCGTCTTCCAGACCGCCTCGGTGGCGGTGACCCTGGCGCTGGCCATCGACCGGGCGCTCACCGGCCGCACCGACAACGAATGGCGCGCCGGCGAGGACATCGCCGTGGCCGTGGACGGCGGCCTGGCGCGGGAAGGGCGGCGGTTCATCGTGCTGGCGTCCACGCTGGAACGGCTGCCGCTCGGCGTCCGGCCGTTCGGCGATGCGCCGCGGGGGATCGGGTGGCTGGACATCGAGGCCCCGGCGCGCCGATTGTCGGCCATGCTCCTGCCCGTGCTGCGCGGCCGCGACGATCCGAGACTGGAGCCGCTGGGCTATCGCCGGGGCGGCGCCGAGCGGCTGTCGCTGACCCTCTCGCAGCCCTTCATCGTCGATGGCGAGCTCTTCCCCGCCGGCCGGGTGGAGATCGCTCTCGGCGCGCCGATCCGCTTCGCCCTGGCATGAGCGACCTTGCGGCGATGCTCGCCGAGGAACTGGCGCAGCCCGCGCCGCCGGCGGTGGCGGCGATGGCCGCCGACCTGGCGCGCGAGACGCCGCATGCGATGGCGGTGCTGTTCTACGGCTCGGCCCTGCGCACCGGCGACCTCTCCGGCGTGCTCGACTTCTATGTGCTCACCGAGCGCGAGCCGCGCCGGGGCCTGAAGGGGCTGGTCAACCGCATCCTCGCCCCGGAGGTCAGCTACCGGGAAGCCGGGGAGGGGGCTGAAGCCCTGCGCGCCAAGATCGCCACCCTGACCCTGCGCCAGTTCCTGATCAGCGCCCACGGCCGACGCGCCGACACCACCATCTGGACCCGCTTCGCCCAGCCGGCGGCGCTGATCTGGTCGCGCGACGCTGAGGCGGCCAGGTCGGCCGTCGGCGCGGTGGCGCTCTGCGTGGCCACCGCCAGCCGGTTCGCCGCGGCGCTCGGCCCGCCGCAGGGCCTGCGCGAGGAGTATTGGGCGGCGCTCTTCCAGCGCACCTACAAGGCTGAACTGAGGGTCGAGGCGCAGGGGCGCGGCGACACCCTGATCGCCCGCCATCCGGCGCGCTACGTCGCCATCCTGGCGCCGGCCTGGGAGGAAGCGGGCGTGCCGTTCGAGGCGCGCGGGCGCCAGATCGGCCCGATGTTGTCGCCCCGCACGGCGCTCGGCCTGCGCTGGGGCTGGTCGCTGCGCCAGGCGCTGGGCAAGCCGCTGAACGCCGCGCGGCTGATCAAGGCGGCTTTCACCTTCGACGGCGCGGCGCGCTACGCGGCGTGGAAGATCGAACGGCACACCGGGGTGGACATCGAACTCACGCCCTGGCGCGAGCGGCACCCGATCCTGGCGGCGCCAGGGGTGCTATGGCGGGTCGCGCGGGCGCGGCGGAAGGGGTAGGGCGCGCTTAATCCACTCCGCGGGTGACGAAAGTGGGGGGCTTGGTTACCCGTGCGCCGCCTGGCGCGGCAGCAGGCCGAACTCGCGGCCGACCTTCTCGAACTGGGCCAGCACCTCGTCGATCTGCGCCTCGGTGTGGGCGGCGCTGACCGAGGAGCGCAGCAGCGGCTGCATGTCCGGCGTCGCCGGCGGCAGGGCGAGGTTCAGGTAGACGCCGCTGGCCAGGAGGGCGTTCCAGGTGGCGATGGCCACCGGCTGGTCGGGCATGGCGACGGCGACGATCGGGCTCGCCTTCGGCCCGGTGCGGAAGCCCATCGCATTGAGGCCGTCATAAAGCCGCGCGGCGTTGTTGGAGAGCTTGCGGCGCAGCGCCGGCTCGGTCTCGATCTTCTTCAGCGCGGTGAGCGTCGAGGCCACCACCGACGGCGGCAGCGAGGCGGTGAACATGTAGGGCCGGCAGACCACGCGCATCACGTCGAAGTCCGGGTCGTCCGAGACCAGGAAACCGCCGACGCCGCCGAGGCTCTTGGAGAAGGTGCCGACGATGTAGTCGACGTCGGCCTCCACGCCGGCCGCCTCGGCCAGGCCCCGGCCCTTCTCGCCCAGCACGCCCCTCGAATGGGCTTCGTCGACGATCAGGTGCGCGCCCATCTCGCGCTTCACCGCCGCGATCTCCTTCAGCGGCGCGACGTCGCCGAGCATGGAATAGATGCCCTCGACCACGATGATCCGCTCGCCCGGCTTGCCCTCCAGGCGCTTCAGGCGCTTGTAGAGGTCGTCGGCGTCGTTGTGGCGGAAGCGGATGACCTCCGACTGGCCGAGCTTGGCTCCGTCGTAGATCGAGGCGTGGCTGTCGGCGTCGAGGATCAGGTGGTCGCCGCGGCCGGCGAGGGTGGAGAGCACCCCCAGATTGGCCTGGTAGCCGGTCGTGAACACCATCGCATGCTTGCGGCCGTAGAAGCGGGCGAGCGCCCGCTCCAGTTCCAGGTGGCCGGCGAAACTGCCGTTGGCGATGCGCGAGCCGGTGGTGCCGGTGCCCTGCGCGCGCAGCACCGCCACGCCGTCCTCGATGCAGTCCTCGTCGAAGGTCAGGCCCAGATAGTTGTTGGTGCCCAGGAGAATGACCTTGCGGCCGTTCAGCAAGCCCTCGGTGGGCGACAGCACCTGCTCGAAGCGCACACTGAAAGGGTCGGCCCCCGCGTCGCGGATTTGGCCATAGGCTTGGCTGTACGCCAGGTGCTTGTCGAGAAGCCCCATTCTCAACCCCTGCTACGAAGATCGTGAATCACCTCGGACAGGTCCCCCGCGGTTTCAACCGCTGCGAGGCGATCCAAGGGAATCGACAGATCAAAAGCGTCTTCGAGCTCCATGACAATGTTCATGAGAGCCAGCGAATCAATCTCCAGGTCCCGGCTGATGACCGAATCGCTGGAAATCTGCACACGACGACCTGTGACTCGTTCGACGGCGCGCTCGATTTCGCGCAAGGTGATGTCGGTTACTTGAGTCATACTTTGTGAGAAAAGCGCCCCAACGCGCGGCCCACGGCCATCGCCCCTGATGACGGCCTTGTAACAGGCGCGTGACCGGAGAATAACCGGCAATCTTGTCGCTGTTCAAGAAGAAGACGGCGACTGTTGCAGCCATCCCTCATCGACATACCACGCCGCGGTTGCGGCGAATCCGTCCGCAAGCCCGAAGCGAGGGGCCGGCAGGCCGGTCGCCTGCTCGGCCGGGGCAAGGCTCCAGTCAGGGTGCAGGAACTCGCGCGCCGTGCCCCGCGTGAAGATCGGCGCCCGCCCGGACAGCCCGGACGCCAGTTCCGAAATCGCGCCCGCCAGCGCGAGGCCCGCGCCGGGCACGGCCGCATAGCGGGGCGTGCGCCCGACGCTGGCGGCGAGCGCGGCCATGATCTCGCGCCAGGCGTAGCCGTCCGGCCGCGCGTCGCTGAGCGCATAGGTCGCATCGACCGGGGCGCGGGCGGCCAGCGCTGCGATCTGGGCGGCCGCGTCGGCGGCGTGGATCAGCGGCGTGCGCGCGGCCGGGCCGAGCACCGGCAGGACCGGCCAGGTCCGCGCCGCCTGGAAGAGGGCGAAGGTCTCGCGGTCGTCGGGGCCGTAGACGCCCGGCGGGCGCACGATGGTGAACCGGCCGCGGCCGCTGGCGATCAGTGCGTCCTCGCCGGCCCGTTTGCTGGCGGCGTAGTCTGAAAGCCGCGGCTCGCGCGCGGCGAGGCTGGAGACGAGCACGAAGTGCGCGGGCGCCGGCGACGTCCGAACCGCCTGCTCGACGCCCAGCACGTTCACCTGGTCGAACTCGGGGCGCGAGCGGGCCTTGATGAGGCCGGCGCCATGAACCACCGCATCGGCGCCGTCACAGAGCCGGGCCATCGCCCCGGCGTCGGCGAGGTCGCCCAGTACGACCTCGGGTTCGATCGCGCGCCAGAACGGATGCGAGGGATCGCGGCGGGCGAGGATGCGCACGGTCCAGCCGGCGTCGGCCAGGGCGCGGACGATATAACGGCCGAGAAAGCCGGTCGCGCCGGTGACGGCGGCGCGGCGGGCGATCAGACCGTCTCCGGCTCGAAGGCGCCGGCCAGGTAGAGCGCGCGGGCCTTGGCGCGGCTGAGCTTGCCGGAGGAGGTCTGCGGCAGGGCATGGGCGCCCACCGGCGCCACCTTCGGCTCGATGCTGTG
>JADZBR010000095.1 GCA_020852035.1 Caulobacteraceae bacterium | reverse complement strand
CCGTGATGCGCGAGATCGACCAGGGGCTGCAGACCGGCGGCATGTCGTTCAATCCTGCCGACGGCTACCAGTACCAGCCGACGCCCGAGGACGTCGCCGCCGAGCCCCCGGAGGCTCCCGCTGTCGCTGAGCCGGCCAAGCCCGCGCCTCGCACACGCGCTCCGGCCAAGGCCGCCGCCAAGCCCAAAGCGGCGACGACCGGCAAGGCCAAGCCCGCCACGCCCCGCAAGCGCGCGGCCGCCAAGCCGAAGAGCGGAGCCGGCGCGTGAGCCAGGCCGACGACGACGCCGAGATCGAGGCTTCCCGCGCCCCGCTGCTCGACCACCTTGTGGAACTGAGGAAGCGCCTGATCATCTGCGTGATCGCGCTGTTCATCGGCTTCGGCGTCTGCTTCGGCTTCGCCGACCATATCTACACCTTCCTGCTGAAGCCCTTCGTGAAGGCCGGCGAGCTCGCCCAGCTGGTCGCCCAGGGCCACAAGCACGGACCCTTCGACCTGATCCTGGCCCTCCTTGGTCAGAAGCAGCTGCCCAGCCTCGACGCCAAGACCCTGCAGCTGATCTTCACCGGCCCGCTGGAGTTCTTCTTCACCAAGCTGAAGCTGGCGGCGTTCGGGGCGGTGGTGCTGACCTTCCCGGTGCTGGCCTGGCAGGTCTACAGCTTCGTCGCCCCCGGCCTCTACAAGCGCGAACGCCGCGCCTTCCTGCCGTTCCTGATGGCCTCGCCGGTGCTCTTCCTGCTCGGCGCGGCGCTGGTCTACTTCGTCATGCTGCCGTTCGTGATGTGGTTCTCGCTCTCGCAGCAGATCACCACGGCGGAGATCTCCGTCCAGCTGCTGCCCAAGGTCTCGGACTACCTGACCCTGGTCACCACCCTGCTGCTCGCCTTCGGGCTCTCCTTCCAGCTGCCGGTGGTCCTGACCCTGCTGGGTCTGGCGGGCCTGGTGAACTCCGGCATGCTGCGCGGCGTGCGCCGCTACGCCATCGTCGGCGTCTTCGTGGTGGCCGCCATCGTCACCCCGCCGGACCCGATCAGCCAGCTGATGCTCGCCCTGCCTTTGTGTCTGCTCTACGAGGTCTCGATCTGGTGCGTCTGGATCATCGAGCGGCGGCGCAAGCGCGAGGACGAGGCGGCCGAGGGCACGGACGTCGTGCCGGTCTAGAACGACACGAAACCGAACATCAGCGCGACGAGCGCTAGCGGCGCCAGCGTCAGCGCCAACGCAAACCAAAGCCCCTTGTTCGCCCGCGCCAGCAACGCCGCGATGGCGGCGGGAATACCGATCACCACCAACCCGATCGCCGCATAGGCCACGCCGAGCCCGGCCGTCGCCTGATCCCCGCCCGGCTGGAAGGCGTTGGCGATCAGGATGAGGCAGATCAGCGCCTCGACTCCCGCCAGCCCCAGCACCACCCATCGCAGCATCGCCGACCCCTTGGCGTCTCCCGGTCGCCCAGCCTAGCATCCCCTGCGATGGCCGACGACGATCCCTATCCGCAGGCGACGCCCCGCGAGCTGCGCCGGCTCTCCGCCGAGCCGTTCGGCGAGGAGTTGGCGCGGCGGGTGGCCAACCGGCTGTCGACGGGCAAACCGTTCGGCTACTTCCACCGCGAGCACTGCGGCGACGGCCTGGCTTACCTGGATCGCCGCTACCAGCTCCACGAACTGCTCGATGGTTCCCCCTGCGAGGTGCGCGAGCGCTGGCGCAAGGACGAATTCGTCGCCTGGCTGGCCCGCCAGTCGGACCGCAGCTGCAGCCGCGCCGATCCCTCCGCGCCGGAGTTCTATACGGAGCATGGCTGGCTACAGAACAACCAGACCATCACCCGTGCGCGGCTGCACGAGTTCATGGGCGACCCGCCGCCGCCCAAGGGCAAGCCGATGGACGGCGTGCGACGCTGGCTGGACCGGTGGCTGGGGCCGGCTCCGAAAGCCCCTCCCCCTTGAGGGGAGGGGTTGGGGTGGGGGTGTAGGCCTGTGACTCTCCTGCGAAGGCGCACCGGTGCTGGACTCGGAGAATCCTGCGCGGACACCCCCACCCCCAACCCCGCCCCTCAAGGGGGAGGGGCGCGCCAAGTTCGACCCGCATCCACCCTTGGCCCCCGCTTCGGCGCACCGTAAAGAAGCCGCTCTCCCCACCTGCCGGTCCCAAGGCCATGCACGACATCAGAGCCCTCCGTGACGATCCCGCCGCCTACGTGCGCGGCTGGTCGTCCCGCGGCATGACGGTCGAGCAGGCGGACCAGCAGGTGAAAGACATCCTCGCGCTGGATGAACGCCTGCGCGCCGCACAGACCGCCGTGCAGGCCGCGCAAAGCCAGCGCAATGACGCCTCCAAGCAGATCGGCCAGGCCAAGGCCAGGAAGGACGAGGCCGAGGCCGCCCGGCTGATGGCCCACGTCGAGACGCTCAAGAAAACCCTGGAAGAGCAGGGCGAGCTGGAGCGGACGCTGAAGGAGGAGCTCTCCGGGACCGGCGGCGTGCTCGCCAGCCTGCCGAACCTGCCGGCCGAGGACGTGCCGGCGGGCGCGGACGAGGACGAGAACGTGGAGATTCGCCGCTACGGCGAGCCCTTCGCCATCAGCGCGCCGAAGGACCACGTCGACCTCGGCGAGGGCCTCGCCATGCTCGACTTCGAGGCCGCCGGCCGCATGAGCGGCTCGCGCTTCACGGTGCTGAAGAAGGACCTGGCGCGCCTGGAGCGGGCGCTCGGCCAGTTCATGCTCGACATGCAGACGCTGGAGCACGGCTACACCGAGGTGTCGCCGCCGCTGCTGGTGCGTGATGAGGCGATGTTCGGGACCGGGCAGCTTCCGAAGTTTGAAGAAGATCTGTTTTCTGTCGTGCCACTTACGCAACTGAGTGACGACGAGAAGTTCGCTCTGCATCGCGCCCAAATCGAGAAAGCAGGACGCCAAGCGGCGAGTGACCTAAGTGATGACCTAACCTCAGCGAGCACGATCGCAAAAGCGGTCGCACAGTCTATTGAGGTAAACGAAGCGGATAGCCGCGAAACGCTTCGTCATATCGATATCCGTCGGCGGCATTGGCTCATCCCCACCGCCGAAGTCTCCCTCACCAACCTCGTCCGAGAGCAGATCACGCCGGAGGAGGAGCTCCCCCTCCGTCTCACCGCCCTGACGCCCTGCTTCCGCTCGGAGGCCGGCGCCTCGGGGCGGGATACGCGCGGCATGATCCGCCAGCATCAGTTCTACAAGGTCGAGCTGGTGGCCATCACCGCGCCCGAGCAGTCGAACGACGAGCACGAACGGATGATCGCCAACGCCGAGGCGGTGCTGAAGGCGCTGGAGCTGCCGTTCCGCGCGATGCAGCTCTGCACCGGCGACATGGGCTTTTCGGCTCGCAGGACCGTCGACCTGGAGGTCTGGCTGCCCAGCCAGGGCCGCTATCGCGAGATCAGCTCGATCTCCAACTGCGGCGACTTCCAGGCCCGCCGCATGGACGCCCGCTGCCAGAAGCGCGGCGAGAAGGGCACGCGCTTCGTCCACACCCTGAACGGCTCGGGCCTGGCCGTCGGCCGTACGCTGGTCGCCGTGCTGGAGAACTACCAGGACGAGGGCGGCCGGGTGTTCATCCCCGAGGTGCTGCAGCCCTACATGGGCGGACTGACGCACCTGGAGCCGGACGCCTGATGCTGCGCTCCTGGGACATCGTG
>JADZBR010000094.1 GCA_020852035.1 Caulobacteraceae bacterium | reverse complement strand
GATGTCCGCCGCCTACATCCTGGCGATGGACACCTTTGGCCCGATCACGGACAACGCCGGCGGCATCGCCGAAATGGCCGGCCTGCCGCCGGAAGTCCGCACCTCGACCGACGCGCTCGACGCGGTCGGCAACACCACCAAGGCGGTGACCAAGGGCTACGCCATCGGCTCGGCGGGCCTGGGCGCCCTGGTGCTGTTCGCGGCCTACACCGAGGACCTGAAGTTCTTCTCGGCCAACGCCGCGCCGGGCTCGTTCTTCGAGGGCCTGGGCACGGTGACCTTCGACCTCTCCAACCCCTACGTCATCGTCGGCCTGCTGTTCGGCGGCCTGCTGCCGTTCCTGTTCGGCGGGCTTTCGATGACCGCCGTCGGCCGTGCGGCCGAATCGGTGGTTGCCGAGGTGCGTCGCCAGTTCAAGGAGAACCCCGGCATCATGACCGGCGAGGTGAAGCCGGAATACGGCCGCGCCGTGGACATCCTGACCAAGTCGGCGATCCGCGAGATGATCGTGCCCAGCCTGCTGCCGGTCGCGTCTCCGGTGGTCCTTTTCTTCATCATCAACGCCATCGCCGGCAAGGTCGACGCCTTTGCGGCGGTCGGCGCCATGCTGGTGGGCGTGATCGTCACGGGCCTCTTCGTCGCGGTCTCCATGACCTCCGGCGGCGGCGCCTGGGACAACGCCAAGAAGCTGATCGAGGAAGGCCACCACGGCGGCAAGGGCTCTGAAGCCCACAAGGCGGCGGTGACCGGCGACACCGTCGGCGACCCCTACAAGGACACCGCGGGTCCTGCGGTGAACCCGATGATCAAGATCACCAACATCGTGGCGCTGCTGCTGCTGGCGGTGCTGGCGAACGGTTCGATCGGCTAAAATCCTTCTCCCGGTCGGGAGAAGGAAAGACGCGCCGCAAGGCGCGGCGAGGATGAGGGCTTAGGGCGTTTCCGAAGAGGCCCTGGGCCAAGGCCCCATCGGCGTCGCCGGTGGGGCCTTTTCGTTGCGAAAGCTTGTCTATTCGCGTATTGCGTGCATTCTGCGTGAATGAAGCCGTCAGATAGAACCGATCGGGCTCGACATCTCCGCCAGGAGCAGACCGAGGCCGAGCGGAAGCTCTGGTCGATCGTGCGCGGTCGCAAGCTGAGTGGGTACAAGTTCCGCCGCCAGGTTCCGATCGACCGCTACATCGCCGATTTCGTGTGCCTGGATGCACGGCTGGTCGTCGAGCTCGATGGCGGCCATCATTCGGAGCAGGCCGACTACGACGCCGGGCGAACCGAGGTGCTCGAAGCCTGCGGCTTCCGCGTCATTCGCTTCTGGAATCGCGAGATTCTAAACCGCCAGTCTGTGGTCGGCGATACGATCCTGCGTGAGCTTCTGACGAGCCGCTGAGCCCTCCCGGAAAATGCCGGAAGCCCTCATCCTCGCCGCGCCTGCGGCGCGTCTTTCCTTCTCCCGACCGGGAGAAGGATCAGCGCGGCCCGCCGCCGGGGGCGCGTTCGTCCTCGTTGGGCAGCATGGTGCCGCGGCCGACGTTGCCGAGCAGCTGTTCGAGGATGGTCATCTCGCGCCCGCGCGTGGGCGTCTCGCGGCCGTTGAAGGCCAGCACCTTGCCGTCCTTCAGGGTGATGT
The DNA here is from genome assembly GCA_020852035.1 of Caulobacteraceae bacterium. Taxonomy (GTDB): domain Bacteria; phylum Pseudomonadota; class Alphaproteobacteria; order Caulobacterales; family Caulobacteraceae; genus Phenylobacterium. The sequence continues at coordinate 6,403 of JADZBR010000094.1, read as the reverse complement.
TGTCGACATGCGCCACCGCCTCGGTCTCCTTGTTGAAGGTGACCGCGGTGATGTTGCGCGCCACCGCCTGCGGCTTGCGGAAGGAGACGCGCTGGTTGGTCTGGGCGATGTAGTACCAGACGTTGGGGTCGAAGGTGGAGGTGGCCGAAGGCGAGCCGAGGCGCGCGCGGACCGTCGACTTGGTGTCGGTCCCCACCTTGATGTCCTTCGGGTCCTCCTCGATGGCCTGGAAGCCGGAGTAGCTGGTGATCGGCTGGCAGGCGGCGGTGGCGAGGAGCCCGGCGCCGGCGGCGGCGAGGGCGAGCTTTCGAAGCAGCAAGGATTTCGACCTTTGGCTCATGCGAGGCTTTGACCTATCCGGCGTCGCCTTCTAGTTCAATGCCGCCCGTAGTCGCGCGGCGCGGCGAAATCGAGGCGATCAGGCGAGCATGGTCCTCAGCAAACTGTTCCGACCCAGGCCGAGCCAGGCCGCAGGCCGTGCGCTCTATGCGGTGGCCGTGGAGCAGGCGCGCGAGCCGACGCTCTATGCGTCGCTGCAGGCGCCGGACACGGTGGAGGGTCGCTTCGAGCTCTACAGCCTGCATGTGCTGATGCTGATCGAGCGGCTGCGCGGCGAGGGGCCGCAGGCGGCCGAGACTTCGCAGATCCTGTTCGACACCTATGCCGGTTCCCTCGACGACGCCCTGCGAGAGATGGGCGTCGGCGACCTTTCGGTGGGCAAGAAGATGCGCCGGCTGGCCGAAGCCTTCTACGGCCGCGCCAAATCCTACGACGCCGCCGGCGACCGCGCCGGACTCGAGGCGTTCCTGCGGCGCACGGTCTACGCCGGCGCCGCCGCCGCGCCGGTCGCGGGGCTGGCCGACTACGTCGAGGTCGCCCGGGCCGAACTGGCGGCTCAGCCGCTGGAAGCGATTCTGCGCGGAGAGGTGCGATGGCGGGCGACCTGATCGCGTGGTCGCGGCCGGTTCCGCTGGCCGAGGCGATTCGCGCCGGAAATTATGACCTGGAGGCTGACGCCGCCACGCGCGCCCGGATCGCCAAGGCGCTCGATCTGCCGTCAGTCTCGGCGATGGGCGCGCGACTGCGGGTCCGCGCCTGGCTCGACGGGGCGGAGATCACCGGAGCCTTTCACGCCGAGGTCGAGCAGGTCTGCGGCGTCTCGCTCGACCCGTTCCCGGTGGAACTGGGCGGCGACATCGCGCTGCAGGTCGTGCCGGCGGGCAGCCCCAACGCCATCGGCGAGGAGAGCGAGGATCTGGAGCTCGACCCGGATGCGCCCGACCCGCCCGACGTGCTCGAGGGCGAGATGCTCGACCTGCCGGCCTATGTCGTCGAGCACCTCGCTCTGGCCCTGGACCCGTTCCCGCGCAAACCCGGCGTCAGCTTCGACTATGAGGCCCCCGCCGTCGATCTTTCGCCGTTCGCCGCCCTCAAGAGCCTCAAGCGCGATGGTGAGACCTCCTGACGTGCGCTTGCATCGGCAAGCTCCAGCGCTATCGTCCCCGCCCCAGGCCCGGAGCGGCCGCCAGGGAGTCGAAGCGGCCGCGTGAGCCCGTCCCTCGTCATTTCGATCGACGCTATGGGCGGCGACCACGGCCCGTCGATTCTCGTGCCCGGCGTGGCGCGGGCGGCCGAGACGACGCCGGATCTGCGATTCCTGCTGCATGGCGATCAGACCGAACTGGAGGCCGCCGCAGCGAAGTGCAAGCCGCTGCAGGGCCGCTGCGAGATCCGTCACACCGAGCGGGTGATCGGCATGGACGAGAAGGCCGCTCAGGCCATGCGCCGCGGCAAGGGCACCTCGATGTGGAACGCCATCGAGACGGTGAAGTCCGGCGAGGCCGCCGCCGCCGTCTCGGCCGGCAACACCGGCGCCCTGATGGCGATCTCCAAGCTGCAGCTGCGCACCGTGGGCGAGGTCCGTCCGCCGCTGGTGGTCGACTGGCCGGGCGAGGCGGGCGTCACCACGGTGCTCGATGTCGGCGCCAACGTCGACTGCGACGCCAAGCGGCTGCTGGAATACGCCATCATGGGCGAGGCCTACCACCGGGCGGTGCACGGCGTGGCGCGCCCGACCATCGGCATCCTCAACGTCGGGGCCGAGGACCAGAAGGGCCATGAGGATGTCCGCGAGGCCCATCGCCTGCTGCGCGAGAACGACCTGGGCCTCGACTACCGCGGCTTCGTCGAGGGCTCGGACTTCACCAAGGGCGTGGTCAACGTGATCGTCACCGACGGCTTCACCGGCAATGTCGCCCTGAAGACCGCCGAAGGAACGGCGCGCTTCATCCTGGCCGAGTTGCGGGCCGCCCTGACCTCCTCGCTGATGTCCAAGGCCGGCGCCCTGCTGGCCAGCGGTCCCCTGAAGACGTTGCGTGACAAGCTGAGCCCCGATCCGGCCGCGCCGCTGCTGGGCCTGAACGGCCTGGTGGTGAAAAGTCATGGAAGCGCCACATCCAAGGACTTTGCAGGCGCCGTGCGACTGGCCGCCAATCTGGCGCGAAGCGACTTCGCCGCCGAGATCGACCGGAATATGAAGCGGCTCACCGCCGCCGTCGCCGCAGACGAGGCCGCGCCGGCGGCCGAAGGAGTGAGCGAGTGACAGCAGTCGTGCGTAGCGCCGTGACCGGCGTCGGCGGTTATCTTCCCGACGGGGTCGTCACCAACGACGACCTCGCCAAGTTCGTCGACACCTCGGACGAGTGGATCCGTGAGCGCACCGGCATCCAGCAGCGCCACCAGGCCGCGCCCGACCAGCCGGTCTCCGACCTCGCCGTCGAGGCCGCCCGCCGCGCGCTCGCCGCCGCCGGTCGCACGCCGGCGGATGTCGACCTGATCGTCGTGGCCACCACCACGCCGGATCTGACCTTCCCGGCCACCGCCGCCATCGTGCAGAGAAAGCTCGGCTGTCCGGTGGGGATCGCCTTCGACGTGCAGGCAGTGTGCTCCGGCTTCGTCTACGCGCTCTCGGTGGCCGATGGATTCGTGGCGCGCGGCCGCTCGAAATGCTGCCTCGTCATCGGCGCGGAGGAGATGACCCGCCTGATGGACTGGACCGATCGCGGCACCTGCGTGCTGTTCGGCGACGGCGCCGGCGCGGTGGTGCTGGAGCCGGTGGAAGGGCAGGGGACCACGGCCGACCGCGGCCTGCTGGGCTTCGCCCTGCGCTGCGACGGGAGCAAGCAGGACCTGCTCTACGTCGACGGCGGCGCCTCCACCAACGGCCAGATCGGCTACCTGCGCATGCAGGGCAACCAGGTGTTCCGCCACGCCGTGGTGAACATCTCCGAAGCCGTCACCGCCGCCGCCGAGGACGCCGGCATCCCGGTCGCCGACTTCGACTGGTTCATCCCCCACCAGGCCAACCAGCGCATCCTCGACGGGGTAGCCAGACGCCTGGGCATCGATCCGGCCAAGGTGATCGTCACCGTCGCCGAGCACGCCAACACCTCGGCCGCCTCGATCCCGCTGGCGCTGGCCAGAGGGGTGCAGGACGGGCGCGTCAAACCCGGCGATCTGCTGCTCATGGAGGCGATGGGCGGCGGGCTTACCTGGGGTGCGTGCGCGCTTCGCCTCTGAGCCTTTGGCAGGTTGATCGCCGAACCCTTTGACGAGCCGCGAAAATCACGGCATGTCAGGATCGTGAAGCCTATCGGGGGATAGCCAGGATGAAGGGCGCCACGGTCACGCGCGCGGACCTTTGCGAAGCCGTCCATGAAGAAGTGGGGCTGACCCGCCAGGACTGCTCCGAACTTGTCGAGCGCACCCTGGAGCTGATGGTCCAGGCCCTGGAGCGCGGCGAGCAGGTGAAGCTCTCCGGTTTCGGCGTCTTCCATGTGCGCTCCAAGAACGCCCGCATGGGCCGTAATCCCAAGACCGGCGAGCCGGCCGCGATCGATCCCCGCCGGGTGATCGGCTTCCGCGCCTCGCAGGTGATGAAGGCGCGCATCGATAGCGCGCTTTCCGTTCGGTAAGCCGGAATGGCCAAGGGTCCGGACGCGTTCCGCACCATTTCCGAGGCCGCCAGCGAAGTCGACGTGCCGCAGCATGTGCTGCGCTTTTGGGAGACCAAGTTCTCCTTCATCCGCCCGATGAAGCGCGCCGGCGGCCGGCGCGTCTATCGCCCGCACGACATCGAGGTGCTGCGCGGCGTGCGCCGGCTGCTGCACGAGGAAGGCTATACCATCAAGGGCGTGCAGCGGCTGCACAAGGAGGAGGGCGTCAAGCGCCTGCTGGGCGCGCCGCTCGCGCCGAAGGCGCCGGCGCTTCCTGCCGTGCAGGGCGACCGTCGCGCCCGTCTCGCCGCTGCGCTGGCGGACCTGGAGGCGGCCAAGACGCGGTTGGACGGCCTCCTCGCCGAAAGCTGAACGATCGCCATTGCGCCGCGGGGGCGCCCCCGCCTAAAAGCGCCGTCCGGCGACGGAGCGTAGCGCAGCCTGGTAGCGCACTTGACTGGGGGTCAAGGGGTCGTGGGTTCGAATCCCGCCGCTCCGACCATCGCGATCGATGACATGGCCGCCCCAGCGGCCGGTCGAATCCAAGCTTCACCTTCGCGATGGCGGCCGCTCCCGGGGGTTGCTATCACGCCCTGTCCAGGGGGATCCGCCGCATGTTGAAGCAACTCATGCTGGCGAGCGCGCTGTCGCTCGCCGCCACGTCCGTGCTCGCCGCCGAGCAGGACTTCGAGTTGGTCAATCAGACCGGCTACACGATCTCGGAGGTCTATGTGTCGCCGACCGGTGAAAAGCGCTGGGGCGAGGACATCCTGGGCAAGAACACCCTGTCCAACCGCCAGAGCATGGACCTGACGTTCGACCGCTCGGCGGACGCCTGCAAGTGGGACCTGAAGGTGGTCTACGAGCTGGATGACGAGACTGCCGAGTGGCAGGGCTTCAACCTGTGCAAGGTCTCCACGATCACCATCTTCTACGATGCCGAGAGCGGCGAGACGACGGCCGAGTACGAGTAGCCGCCAGCGGCGGCGCCTCGACTACCGCCCGCGGTTCATCCAGCTCAGCAGCGGCAGCACCGGCACGCCCCAACCCAGCCCGGCGATCACATAGAACGCCAGTTGCACGGCCCAGTGCTCCGGCAGCCGCTCACCGATCATGGCGGCGATCCCGACATAGACGACGATGAACGCGAGCAGCAGCAGCATGCCGATGAACTTGCGGGCGCGGGCGGTCATGAGGGCCTTCTAGATCGCGCGGCCGTGGCCCGCTATGGCTGGCGCCCCAATTAAGACAAACGGCGAAGGTCTTGGCCCGTCCATGACATCTTTTCTGCGCCAGGATCGATCGGCGCCCGTGGCGATCTGGCTTCTCGTCGTCGCCGCCCTGGTGCTGGCTATGGTGGTGGTCGGCGGGGCGACGCGCCTGACCGATTCCGGGCTTTCCATCACCGAATGGAAGCCGGTGACCGGCGCCGTGCCGCCGCTGTCCGACGCCGCCTGGGCCAGCGAGTTCGCCAAGTATCGGCAGATCCCGCAGTACGAGCTGGTCAACCGCGGCATGACGCTGGGCGAGTTCAAGGCGATCTACTGGTGGGAATGGGCGCACCGTTTCCTCGGGCGGCTGGTGGGCGCGGTCTTCGCCATCCCCTTCGCCTGGTTCCTCATCCGCAAGCAGATCCCCCGGCGCCTGGTGCTGCGCTGCTGGGGACTCCTGGGGCTCGGCGGGCTACAGGGGGCGATCGGCTGGTGGATGGTCACCAGCGGCCTCTCCAACCGCGTCTCCGTGGCGCCGGAGCGGCTGGCCGCTCACCTTGGGTTGGCGTTCGCGCTGCTGGCGGCGCTCGTCTGGACCGCGCTCGACGCCTGGGCCGGCGAGGCGCGCCGGCCGTTGCCGAGCCCCTGGCGGCGCGGCTCGACAGCGCTGTTGGGATTGATCTTCCTGCAGGTGCTGCTGGGCGCCCTGGTGGCCGGCAACCATGCTGGCCTGGTCTACAACGACTGGCCGCTGATGAACGGCGCGTTGATCCCCGCCGACTACGCCGGCGACAGCCTGTGGGGCACGATCGCCCACAGCCGCGGCGCCGTGCAACTGCATCACCGCCTGCTGGCCTATCTCCTGGTCGCGGTGGCGATCGGGCTGGCCTTCAACGCGCGACGGTCGAGCTATCTGGCGCCGGAATCAAAGTCGCTGGCGCTGGCCACCTCGTCGGCGGTCGGCGTGCAGGCGCTGCTCGGCGTCCTGACCCTGATGGCCGGAACGCCCCTATGGCTCGGAATGCTTCACCAGCTGGTGGCGGCGGTTCTGCTGGCGCTGGCGACCGCCTTCGCCTGGCGCGTGCGCCGGATCTGACGCTGCGGGTCAGCTGCTGAGGCTGTCGATGTCCAGCCGGCCGATGACGTTGGAGCCCAGCACCTCCACCACGGGGTCGATGCCGTGCTGGCTCAGCGGAT
>JADZBR010000093.1 GCA_020852035.1 Caulobacteraceae bacterium | reverse complement strand
GCTCGGCGGTCGGTCCCCCTCCCGCCGCTTCGCGGGGGCGGTGAATATCCGCTGACCACCCAAAGGCGACGTTCAGCTATCCTCACCGAACAAATCCAAGCCCCACGCAATCCCGCACTCCCCGAGACACAGCATGTCTTCGGCATCTAACCAGATGCCGCATTGGCTGTCGCGTTGGTGATACAGGCCACCATAGAGCGTAACTTCCGTTGGCCGGACGCGTTCGCGAAGCGCCTGAAACGCTTTCGCGTGTCCTCGCACTGCGCGCACCAAGACCTTCACTGCATTGTCATGGTCTGCACCGCCCGTGAGACGTTCAGCGTGTGCTTCAAGCCACCAACCATTGAACTGCGCCCTGCGTCCTGAGCGTGTAACATCGCCTACACGGACGACAGACGTTGGCTGGATGTCGAGAATGTCAGTGACGGTTTGTGGGTCGCCGTCAAAGCCTGTGATGGCGAGCGTAAGCATACTGCGACAATACCACTTACACGTCTGCTTCCCACCCATAGCAAAACTCAAACGGCGACCTTGCCGTGGGCTTGGCGACCGCGCTCTACCCGCCCAGCGTCTCCATGAACCGCACCGGCTGGCCGAGGCTGGGCGCCACGACCTCGCCGTCGCGCATCACCACCTGGCCGCGCACGATGGTCGCCATCGGCCAGCCCTTGGCCTGCATCCCGTCGAAGGGCGTCCAGCCGACACGGCTGGCCATATCGGCGTGTCTGATTGTCCGAAGGGCCTTCAGGTCGACGATGGTGAGGTCGGCGTCGTAGCCCAGCGCCAGGCGCCCCTTGCCCGCCGCGCCGAACACCCGCTGGGCGCCCTGGCTGGTCAGGTCGATGAAGCGTTCCAGGGTCAGGCGGCCCTCGGCGACGTGGGTCAGCATCACCGGCACCAGGGTCTGCACCCCCGGCATGCCGGAGGGCGAGGCCGGATAGGGACGCGCCTTCTCCTCGGCGGTATGCGGCGCGTGGTCGGAGCCCAGCACGTCGGCGACGCCCTGCTGGATGCCCTTCCAGAGCCCCGCCTGGTGCGCCGCGCCGCGGATCGGCGGGTTCATCTGGGCGTAGCCCTTCAGCCGCTCATAGGCTTCCGGCCCGGTAAGGGTGAGGTGCTGCGGGGTGATCTCCACCGTCGCCACATCCTTGGCGGCGGCGAGGATCTCGATCTCGTCGGCGGTGGTCACGTGCAGCACGTGGATGCGCTTGCCGAGCTTGCGCGCCAGCCGCAGCAGCCGCTGGGTCGAGGAGATGGCGGCGCTGGCGTCGCGGACCTCCTCATGGCTGGTCCAGTCGCCGGTGCGGGCCAGCGCCCGGCGCTCGGCCAGCAGGTATTCGTCCTCGGAGTGGAAGGTCGCCCGCCGGTTCACGTGGCGCAGCACCTGCTCCACCCCCTCGTCGTCCTGGACCAGGAGGGTGCCGGTCGAGGCGCCCATGAACACCTTCACCCCGCAGCAGCCGGGCAGCCGTTCCAGGTCGCCCAGCAGGTGGGCGTTCTCGTGCGTGCCGCCGACATAGAAGGCGTGGTCGCAGTGCATCCGGTTCGCCGCCCGCGCCAGCTTGTCGGCCATCGCCTCGGGGTCGGTGGTGGTCGGCTCGGTGTTGGGCATCTCGAACACCGCCACCACGCCGCCCAGCACGGCCGACCGGCTGCCGGTCTCCAGGTCCTCCTTCCATTCCAGGCCGGGCTCGCGGAAGTGCACCTGGGTGTCGATCACCCCCGGCAGGACGGTGAGTCCCGTCGCGTCGAACACCTCCCCCGCCGAGGCGTGCGAAAGGTCGCCGATGGCGGCGAACCTGCCGTCCCGGACGCCGACGTCGGCCGGCCCGCGGCCGGCATGGTTGGCCACCTCGCCGCCGCGCACGATCAGGTCGAAGGTCTCAGGCATCGGCTGGGTCTCGCTCTAGGTCTGGCGCAGCAGCGCCTTGGCGGCGTCGCTGACGGTGCGGACATGCAGGTCCATCATGTGGCAGAGCTGCTGGTTCAGGTCGGGATCGAGGGCCTTCAGCTGGGCGAAGGTGCGCCCGCCGCGCAGGGCTCGGGCGTGCGGCCCCCAGGGCGCATAGAGCGTCTCGTCCGAGGGGCCGAAGAGGCCCAGCGTCGGGGTCCCGGCCGCGGCGGCGATGTGCATCAGTCCGGAATCGTTGCCGATGAAGAGCCGCGCCCGCTTCAGGCAGGCGTAGGTGGTCAGAAGGTCGGTGCGCCCGACCAAATCGATCAGCCGCTCGCCCGGAACCACGCCGCGCAGCGGCGCCGACCCCTGGCGGTCGTCCGGGCCGCCCAGCAGCATCAGCCGGCCGCCGGCGAGCGGGCCGTTGTCGCCGATCAGGTCCATCGCCACCTGCGCGAACCGTTCCACCGGCCAGGTCTTGCCCACCCAGGCGGCGGCCGGCGCGACGGCGAGGATCGGCCCCTCCCCGGCGGTCAGCCGGGCGGCGTCCTTCTCGCGGCGCTCCGAGGTGAAGAGGAAGGGCGCCGGCGGTTCGTCCTCCAGCTTCAGCACCCGGGCCGCCTCGATCACCTTGTGCGCCGGCGCCTTCGGCCGCTCGAACACCGCCCGCCGCCGGCGGCGCAGGAAGCGGGAAATGGCCGAGCCGCGCATGTCGAGGATCAGGCCCCAGCGGCGGGTCACGAACCGCCGCCAGAGCCGGAACCAGTGCCCGCCGCCCTTCAGCTTCTCGAAGGCGATCAGGGCGTCGAGGTTGGGTGTGTCGGCGAACAGCGGCGCGGCCGCCGACCCGGCGACGATGGTGAAGCGGGCCTGCGGGATCTCGTCGTGCAGCCGCTTGAGCAGGCCCGAGGACAGCACCGCATCGCCGATCCGCGTGGCGGTGATGACCAGGATCGGGAAGGGCTTGGCCGCCATCGCTCGACATCTATAGGCGGCCCGGCGCTGGCGCTCCAGAACCCGCGAGCCTACATCGCCGCACTGGCCGAGCCTTCGATGATCGTTCCGCTCGCGAACCGCGCCCTGGCGGCGGTGACGGGCGAAGACTGGCGCAGCTTCCTGCAAGGCCTGCTGACCCAGGATGTCGAGACGCTGGCGGCGGGCGAGATCCGTTTCGGCGCCCTGCTCACCGCCCAGGGCCGGCTGCTGCACGACCTCTTCATCCTCGGCCGCGAGGACGGCTGCTGGCTGGATGTCGAGGCCGACCAGCGCGCGGCGCTGATCCAGCGGCTGACCATCTACAAGCTGCGGGCGAAGGTGACGCTTGAGGCGCTCGACACGCCGGTCGCGGCCGTCCTCGAGGAGGCCCGGCCGGCCAGCGGAGACTGGTTCGCCGACCCGCGCATGCCGGCCCTGGGCTGGCGGGGCTACGGCCTCGCCGCTGACGGCGACGGCGGCCTCCATGACCTCCGCCGGCTTGCGCTCGGCGTCCCGGGACCGGCCGACTGGGCGGGCGAGACGACCTATCCCATCGAGGCGAACTTCGACCTCCTGAACGGCATCGACTTCAAGAAGGGCTGCTTCGTCGGCCAGGAGACGACCTCGCGGATGAAGCGGCGGGGCGCGATCAAGAATCGCATGCTGCCGATCGTCTTCGAGGGACCGCCGCCGGCCCACGGCGCCGAAGTGCTGGCCGGGGAGCGGCGCGCCGGCGAAGTGCTTTCGGGCGTTGAGGGCCGGGCGATGGCGCTGCTGCGGCTCGACCGCATCGAAGGCGCCGACCTGAGCGTCGACGGCCGCGCGGTCCGCGTCGAAACGCCGGAGTGGTTCGCGCCCGCCGCCTGACGCATTCTGCCGCGATGAGCGGCGAGCTGATTCGATGCGGCTGGCCCGGCATGGCCGGGAACGCGATCTACGAGCACTACCACGACACCGAGTGGGGCGTGCCGGAGTACGACAGCCGCGCCCTCTGGGAGAAGCTGGTGCTCGACGGCTTCCAGGCGGGCCTGGCCTGGATCACCATCCTGAGAAAGCGCGACGCCTTCCGCGAAGCCTTCGCCGGCTTCGATCCGGAGGCGGTCGCCCGCTTCGGCGCCGAGGACCGCGCCCGGCTGATGGCCGACGCCGGCATCGTGCGCTCCAACGCCAAGATCGACGCCGCCATCGAGGGCGCGCGCATCTACCTGGATATGCGCGAGCGTGGCGAGGATTTCTCGGCGTTCCTGTGGGCCTTCACCGATGGCGAGCCGGTACAGAACGCCTGGACGCAGATCGGTCAGGTGCCGGCGCAGACGCCGCTCGCCGTCGAGGTCTCGAAGGCGCTGAAGGCCAAGGGCTTCAAGTTCGTCGGCCCGGTGATCGTCTACGCCTTCATGCAGGCGGTCGGCATGGTCAACGACCACCTGACCTGCTGCCACCGGCACGCGGCCGTGAAAGGGCAGCGGGCCTGATGCCGAAAGCCGCTGGCCCCACCATGCTGCTGGAGAGCGCCTGCGCGGGCCCTGTCTGCGGGGTGGACGAGGCCGGGCGCGGCCCGTGGGCCGGGCCGGTCAGCGCCGCGGCGGTGATCCTGCACCCGCGCCGCATCCCCGCAGGGGTCAACGACTCCAAGAAGCTGTCGGCCAAGGCCCGCGAGGCGCTGGAGATCGAGATCAAGGCCAAGGCGACGGCCTTCGGCGTCGGCTTCGCCTCGGTGGAGGAGATCGCCGAGCTCAACATCCTGCGCGCCACCGGCCTGGCCATGCGCCGGGCGGTCGAGGCGCTGGGCACGGCGCCGGCCATCGCGCTGGTGGACGGCAACTACCGCTTTCCCCTGCCGTGCGAGGTGCGCCCGGTGGTCGGCGGCGACGCGGTGTCCGCCTCGATCGCCGCAGCCTCGGTGCTCGCCAAGGTCGCGCGCGACCGGCTGATGGTCGAGATGGACGCCAGGTATCCGGGCTATGGCTTCGCGGCGCACAAGGGCTACGGCGCCCCGGCCCACATCCAGGCCATCCGCACGCTCGGGGTCTGCGAGATCCACCGCCGGACCTGGGCGCCGATCCGCCAGATGCTGGCCGGCGGTCAGTCCGAAGACCGCCCGCCGGCTTAACCCGCGGCTAACCACGTTTGTAGAGTCGCCCTTCACCAAGCCTCGCGAGGATTCACCATCTTCGTTCAGGGGCGTCACATGCGGGCCGACACGATCATCCAGGGCGATTGCCTCGAGGAGCTGAAGAAGCTGCCGGACGCTTCGGTGGACCTGGTCTTCGCCGACCCGCCCTACAACCTGCAACTCGGCGGCGAGCTGCTGCGGCCGGACAATTCCAAGGTCGACGCGGTCGACGACGACTGGGACCGTTTCGCCTCCTTCGAGCACTACGACGCCTTCACACGGGCCTGGCTGGCGGAGTGCCGCCGGGTGCTGAAGGACGACGGCGCCCTGTGGGTGATCGGCAGCTACCACAACATTTTCCGCGTCGGCGCCGCCCTGCAGGACCTGGGGTTCTGGCTGCTGAACGACATCGTCTGGCGCAAGTCGAACCCGATGCCGAACTTCAAGGGCACGCGCTTCGCCAACGCCCACGAGACCCTGATCTGGGCCGCCAAGTCGCGCGGCGCCCGCCGCTACACCTTCAACTACGACGCCCTGAAGACCGCCAACGACGACATCCAGATGCGCTCGGACTGGACCTTGCCGCTCTGCACCGGCGAGGAGCGGCTGAAGGACGAGACCGGCGCCAAGGCCCACCCGACCCAGAAGCCCGAAGCCCTGCTGCACCGGGTGATCCTGGCTTCCACGCGGCCGGGCGACGTGATCCTCGACCCCTTCTTCGGCACCGGCACCACCGGCGCCGCCGCCCGCCGGCTCGGCCGCCGCTACATCGGCATCGAGCGCGAGACGCAGTATGTGACCCTCGCCCGGCAGCGGATCGCCCAGGTGCAGCCCATCGCCCCGGAGGACCTGGAGGTCATGGGCTCGAAGAAGTCCGAGCCGCGCGTGCCCTTCGGCCAGATCGTGGAAGCGGGATTGCTGCGCCCCGGCGACACTCTCTGGTGCCCCAAGGGCCAGCGCGCCGCCCGCGTGCGCGCCGACGGCAGCCTGGTGGCCGGCGACCTCTCCGGCTCGATCCACAAGGTCGGCGCGATGGTGCAGTCAGCGCCGGCCTGCAACGGCTGGACCTACTGGCACTTCCGCTCCGACCGGGGCCTGGCCCCCATCGACGTGCTCAGGAGCCAGGTGCGGGCGGGGATGGCGGCCTAGCCGCCCCTCCCACGTCATCCTAGGCCTTGTGCCCAGGATCCCTGTCTGGGCTGCCTGGTCGAAGCAGAACTTGCGCCGCCTGAGAGCCCGCGAGAGGAATCCTCGCCACAAGGGCGAGGAGTTTCCTCGGGAAAGCGCCTAGAGCTGCGTCAGCAGGTAGTCGCCCGACGAGACCTTGAACTCGCCCGGCGCCTCGACGTGCAGTTGCTCGACGACGCCGTCGTCGACGATCATCGCATAGCGCTGCGAGCGTTCGCCCATGCCGAACTTGCTGGCGTCCATCGTCAGGCCCAGCGCACGGGTGAAGACGCCCGAGCCGTCGGCGATCATGGTGATGTCCTGGCCGACCTTCTGATCCTCGCCCCACGCCTTCATCACGAAGGCGTCGTTGACCGACAGGCAGGCGATCTCGTCGACGCCCTTGGCCTTCAGGAGGCCGGCGTTGTCCTTGAAGCTCGGCACGTGCTTGGCCGAGCAGGTCGGCGTGAAGGCGCCCGGCACGGCGAACAGCGCCACGCGCTTGCCGCCGAAGAACTCGGCGGCGCTGACGGGCTTGGGCCCCTCCGCGGTGGCGACGGTCAGGGTGGCGTCCGGCAGCTTGTCGCCGACTTGGATGGTCATGGGGCTCTCCTCGCCTCTTTGCTCGGCATCGCACATAAGCCGCCGAGGCGTGACTTGAAAGCGCCGCGATGGCCGCCGATGCTGCGGCCATGCCGAGCGCCACAGACGGCTTCCTGACCGGCCAGATCCTGATCGCCATGCCCGGCATCGGCGATCCCCGCTTCGAACGCGCCCTGGTGCTGCTCTGCGCGCACGACCAGGAGCACGCCATGGGCCTGGCGGTGAACCGGCCGGTGGACGGCCTGACCCTGCCGGACCTGCTCGGCCGGCTGGGTGTGGAGACCGCCATCGAAGTGCCCGCCGACCTGGTGCTGATGGGCGGGCCGGTACAGCGCGAGCGCGGCTTCGTCTTGCACACCGGCGATTTCCGCTCGCTGGAATCCACATTGCCGGTAGCCGACGACCTCGGCATGACCGCCACCCGCGACGCGCTCGACGCCCTCGCCGGCCAGCGCCGCCGGCCGCGACGCGCCGCGCTCTGCCTGGGCTATGCGGGCTGGGGCGAAGGGCAGCTGGAGAAGGAGCTGCGCGAGAACGTCTGGCTCACCTGCCCGGCCGACGAGGAACTGGTGTTCGGCGACGACCACGAGGAGAAGTGGGCCAAGGCCCTGCACAAGATCGGCGTCGACCCCGAGTTCCTGTCGATGACCGCGGGGCGCGCCTAGCTGACCTTCTTCACCGGCGCGGCGCCGTCGACGTAGCTCTCGTTGAGATAGACTTCGGCCTCCTGCGCGGAAAGGGCCGGCGCATAGCCATAGCCCTGGCCGTAGTCGCAGCCGAGCGCCAGCAGCTGGCGGGCCATGCCGGCGTTCTCGACGCCCTCGGCGACCACCTCCAGCGAGAGGTCCTGGCCGAGCTTGACCACCGAGGAGACGATCTTCGCCGAGCCCTCGTTGGTGGCCATTGTCCGCACGAAGTAGCGGTCGATCTTCAGAGTGTCGAAGGGCAGGCGCGTCAGGTAGCTGAGGGAGGAGAAGCCGGTGCCGAAATCGTCGAGCGCCAGGGCCGCCCCGGCTTCGCGCAGCTTGCGCAGGATCACTGCCGCCCGGTCCGGGTCGCGCATGATATCGCTCTCGGTGATCTCCAGCTTCAGGGCGCGGGGCGGCAGGCCCGTCTCGGCGAGGATGGCGCGCACGTCGTCGATCAGGTCCGGCCGGTCGACCTCGCCGGTGGAGAGGTTCACCGCCACGGTCAGCTCGCCCACGTCGCGGTGGCGGCCGCGCCATTCGGCCAGCTGGGCGGCGGCGGCGCGCATCATCATGGCGCCCAGGTCGCTCATCAGCCCCATCTCGTCGCAGAGCGGCAGGAACTGGTCGGGCAGCAGCACGCCCTTGCGCGGATGCTTCCAGCGCACCAGCGCCTCGAACCCCGAAAGCGCGCCGGTCGAAAGCCGCACGATCGGCTGGTAGAAGGGGATCAGCTCGCCACGCTGGAAGGCCCCGCGCAGCTCGCTCTCCAGCGCCAGCTTCGAGAGGCCGTCGCTCTCCAGCGCCCGCCCGTAGGCCGCCGCGCCGCCGCGGCCGGCGCTCTTGGCGGACTCCACGGCCAGCTCCGCCCGGCGCAGCAGTTCGGCCGCCTCGGGCGCCTCGTCCCCGCCCTCGGCCTGCACCGCGCCGACGGAGAGGGTCGGATGGATGTCGAAGCCGGCGACGCGCAGCGGCTGCTCGAGGCCGCGCCGCAGGGTCTCGGCCGCATTGCCGCCGCCCGAGGCCAGCACCGCGAACTCGTCCTCACCGATGCGGGCCATGAGGACGTCCGGCGGGAAGGCGGCGGCCAGCCGCGAGCCGAGCGCGGCCAGCACGAGGTCGGCGCGCTCGTGGCCCAGCGCTTCGTTCAGGCGGCGCAGGCGATCGAGGTCGGCGACAACCAGTTCGTGCGGACCCGAGCTCGACAGCCTTTCGCGGGCGCGGGCGATGAAGCTCTTGCGGTCGAGGAGGCCGGTGAGGCCGTCCTGCTCGGAGGCGGTGAACTTGGTCTCCGGCGCGACCACGCCGGCGGCGCGGACGCCCTCCTCCAGCCAGACGCCGCGCCAGATGCAGGCGCCCGATGCGCGCATCCGCAGGCGCGCGGCGATCTCGTGGCCAGGCTCCTGCGGGCGTAGCAGGTCGTCGGCGAGGGCGCGGTCCTGCGGCAGCACCAGGGCGCGCAGGGCGGCGGAGGAACAGTCGGGGGCGAGCGGGCCGAGGCCCAGGGCGCGCGAGGCGCCGGTGAGGCGCAGGCGATCGGCTTGCGGCTCCCACAGCCACAGGGCCACGTCGGCGGCGCCCAGGGCCTCCAGCGTGGTGGTCGCATCCCAGATCCAGCGGTCGTTGGCCATCGCACCACGGCAAGCCGCCGCGTCATGCGCCGGCCCATTTCAGAACTCGTCCGAGCGCCGATTCCCGTCGAGCGGGGAGACCAGGCCGAACAGGACATGGTCTCGCCAAACGCCGTTAATTTTCAGATAAGCCTGTGCGTAGCCCTCCTCGGTGAAGCCGGCCTTCTTGAGCAGGCTGCGGGAGGCGTCGTTGGTCGGGATGCAGGCCGCCTCCAGCCGGTGCAGGCCCAGGGTGCGGAAGGCGAATCCGGTCAGCGCCTTGACCGCCGCCAGCGTGTGGCCGCGCCGCGCGAAGGGCTGGCCCGACCAGTAGCCGACCGATCCGGTCTGGGCCACGCCGCGCCGGACGTTGGAGAGGGTGATGCCGCCGGTCAGGGCGTCGTCGGCGGTGCGGAAGGCGAAGAAGGGGTAGGCCTGGCCCAGGTCCATGTCCCGCTGGTAGGCGCCCAGCCGGCGGCGGAAGGCCGCGCGGGTGAGATCGTCGGACGGCCAGACCGGCTCCCAAGGTTGCAGGAACTCGCGCGAGCGGGCGCGCAGGTCTCGCCATTCCAGGTAGTCGGACGGCTTTGGCGGACGCAGACGGATGCCCTCGCCTTCGACGCGGAAGGCGTTGTCCGGGCGTGTCCAGTCGAGCAGCGCCATGGAGGGACTTAAGCTTCTCTCGCCGCTTTGGAAAAGAGGCGCCGAGTTTGACCGCCCACTCGCCGAGACACCCTGCGTCCTTCGAGACACCCGCTCCGCGGGCCCCCAGGATGACTAACCCTGTGAAGCGCCACCCGCCTGGTCATGGTGAGGAGCGGCCCGCAGGGTCGCGTCTCGAACCACGCAGGGCCATTCAGCGAGACGAGAAATCCTCAGAATCCCCGCATCTCGGCATAGGCCTCGAACGGGTCGCGCTGGGAGCGCAGGGTGTTGATCGGATGGCCCTCGTCCGCATAGCCAAGCGCCATGCCGGAGAAGATCATGTGGTCGTCCGGGAAGCCCAGCACCTCGGCCAGCAGCTTCGGATAGCGCGCCCAGTATTCCTGCGCGCAGGTCGAGAGCCCCCGCTCGGCGGCGAGCAGCATGAGGTTCTGCATGTACATGCCGACATCCGACCACTGCGGCGGGCCGAGCTTGCGGTCGAGGCAGAAGAAGAGGCCGACAGGCGCGCCGAACAGCTCGCCGTTCTTGGCCAGTTGGCGCAGGCGCGCGGGCTTGTCCTCGCGGGGGATGGAGATGGTGGCGTAGAGATCCTCGCCGTTCTGGAAGCGGCGGGTGCGGAACGGGTCCCAGAGGTTCGGCGGATAGACATCGTATTCCGGCGGGTCGCCCATCGGATTGGCGCGCACGCGGGCCTTCAGGTCCGCCAGCGGCTCGCCGGCCAGCGCATAGACCCGCCAGGGCTGCAGGTTGCCGCCGGAGGGGGCGAGGTGCGCGAGCTCGATGATCTCCTTCACCAGCTCGCCCGGCACCGGGTCGGACTTGAAGGCGCGGATGGAGATGCGGGCGCGGACGGCGTCGGTCACGTTCATGCCGCCAGCATTGCGGGCGGACGCCGCGTAAGAAAACCCCCTCCCCGAGGCTCTCGGGGAGGGGGCCAGGAGCGGCTAGGCGCCGGCGCCGCGCGTCGTCGGGGAGGAGACGCTTCCCGCGCGGGGGTCTGCGGCCGGCGCTCGCCGGGTCTTAGTGCGCGCCCTCGGTCACCGCGTGCAGGCGGGCGTAGGCGCCGCCGGCGTTGACCAGGTCGCGGTGGGCGCCCTCCTCGACGATCCGCCCCTTGTCGAAGACCAGGATGCGGTCGGCGCTGCGGATGGTCGACAGGCGGTGGGCGATGACGATGGTCGTGCGGCCGACCATCAGCTCCTCCACCGCCGCCTGCACCTGCTTCTCGGTCTCCACGTCGAGCGAGGAGGTGGCCTCGTCGAGCACCAGGATCGGCGCGTCCGCCAGGAACGCCCGGGCGATGGCCACCCGCTGGCGCTCGCCGCCGGAGAGCTTCACGCCCCGCTCGCCGACCAGGGTGTCGTAACCCAGCGGCAGCTTGGAGATGAAGTCGTGCGCCCGGGCCCGGCGGGCCGCCAGCTCGATCTCGTCAGGCGTGGCGTCGGGCCGGGCGTAGGCGATGTTCTCCGCGATCGAGCGGTGGAACAGCGCCGGGTCCTGCGGCACCACGGCGATGGCGCGCCGCAGGGAGCCTTGGGTGACCCCGGCGATATCGATGCCGTCGATTACGATGCGGCCGCCCTGCAGGTCGTAGAGACGCTGCACGAGCTTGACGAACGTCGTCTTGCCCGAGCCCGTCGGCCCGACCAGCGCCACCCGCTCGCCCGGCCGGATGGTCAGGGAGAAGTCGCTGTAGAGCTGGCCGCCCTGGTTCTCGTAACCGAAGGAGGCCTTCTCGAAGACGATCTCGCCCATCTCGCCCAGGAAATCCGGGGCGCCGGGCTTGTCGGCCAGCTGCGGCGGCGTGCGGGCGAAGACGGCCACGTCCAGCGTGTCGTCCAGGCCCCGCTGCAGCATGCGGGTGATCTCCGAGAAGTTGCGCATATAGCCGGCCATCAGCATAAACGAGGTGATCGCGAAGACCACGTCGCCCGGCGTCGCCGTGCCCTTGGCCCGGGCGTCGACCACGAAGCCGGTCAGGCCCGCCTGCAGCACCAGCAGCAGGAAGTTCTGGATCACGCCCACGGTGTTGAACCGGTTCCAGGTGCGTGAGACCGCCCGCTGCCATTCGGCCGCCAGCTTGCCGAACCGCTGCTCTTCCCGCGCCTCGGCGCCGAAGCCCTTGACCACCGCGTTGCCGCTGATGGCGTCGGCCAGGGCCCCGCCGATGCGGGTGTCCAGCGCGTTGGAGATCAGGTTGACCGGCCGGATGTAATAGCGCGTGGCCAGGATGTTGTAGGTCATGAAGATGACCACCACGCTGGCCACGAACACGCCCGCCAGCGGCCAGCGCACCCCCATCGCGATCGCCATGCCGCTCAACACCAGCAAGGTGGGGATCAGCATGATCAGGATGGCGTCGGTCACCATGTCGTAGCCCCACATGGCGCGCGTCACCTTGCGCACGGTGGAGCCGGCGAAGTTGGAGTTGTGCCACTCCGAGGAGAACGACTGGACGTTCTTGAACCCCTCGTCGGCGATCTGCTGCATGTTGGTCGACGAAAAGACGTTCAGCGCGCGGAAGCCGAAGGTCCGCACGGTGTAGAACGCCAGGTAGAGCCCCGTCAGGGCCGCCCAGGCGACCCAGGCGTTGTCGGCCAGGCGCGAGGGGTCGGCCACCGCGTTCACCAGGGCGCGGCTCGCCCAGGGGATCGCGATGTCGCAGGCCGTCGAGACCAGGAAGAGCGCCATGATCCAGGTCAGACGCCCTGGCTGCAGCAGCCACTTCTTCCAGATGTAGCCCAGCACCTGGGTGTTGGTGAGGACGCGCGGGCCGCGATCGTCCTCGTCGTCGTAAATCTCGCTCATGAGAAGCGTCCGAAGCTCGGCCTTTCACGGCCGTTATGGAATTGATGACGGGCGGCGGCGCGCACGGAGGCGCGCGCAAGCCAAAGCCCGCTGCGGAAATCGGAGACTGGAGAGGGCCGGAGCGTGGTCCGGCGCGGATCGGCGGAAGTCACGGGGGGTGTCCTGAAGTCGGAGGGCCTTGTCGGCGCCGGCTCCAGGTCCCTCGGACTTAACGGAAGCCGGTCGGCGCGATCATGCGGAGAGGCGGTCGAACGAAGCGGTTCATGCTGGCCCCTCCTTTCCGTTGGCGTGAGGACGAGCGGGAAACTAGGGAGCGTCGTTACGTCGGTCAAGGCCAAGT
The DNA here is from genome assembly GCA_020852035.1 of Caulobacteraceae bacterium. Classification (GTDB taxonomy): domain Bacteria; phylum Pseudomonadota; class Alphaproteobacteria; order Caulobacterales; family Caulobacteraceae; genus Phenylobacterium. The sequence goes on along the minus strand of JADZBR010000093.1, from coordinate 7,310 downwards.
TTGCACTTTGCTGTATAGCCTAGCTCGCGGGTAGGACTGGCCCTCGCGCCCGCCCCTGCTAGAACCCTCGACGAAGAGGGAGAACGAGATGGACCTGGGATTGAAGGGCAAGCGCGCGGTGGTCACCGGCGGCACGCGCGGCATCGGGCGGGCGATCGCCGACCTGCTGGTCGCCGAGGGCTGCGACGTGGCGATCTGCGCGCGGGGCGAGGCGCAGGTGAAGGAAGCGGTCGCCGCCTTCGAGGCCAAGGGCGCGCGCGGCTATGGCCAGGCGTTCGATGTGGCCGACACCGCCGCCCTGACCGGCTTCGTGGACGGCGCGGCCGGGGCGTTCGGCGGGCTCGATATCTTCGTGGCCAACATCTCGGGCGCGATGGGCGGCGGCAACGACGAAGCGAGCTGGCGCACCGCCGTGGAGGTGGACATCCTCTCGACCGTGCGCGGCTGCGAGGCCGCCGTGCCGCACCTGGAAGCCGCCGGCGAAGGCGCCATCGTGGTGATCGGCACGGTCTCGGCGGTGGAGGTCTCCGGCCCGCGCCGCCCCTACAGCTCGGTGAAGGCCGCGCTGGTGCCCTATGTGAAGAACCTCGGCCGCGACCTGGCGCCGAAGAACGTGCGCGCCAACCTGGTCTCCCCCGGCACGGTCTATTTCAAGGGCGGGGTCTGGGAGATGGTCGAGAAGGGCATGCCCGAGCGCTTCGCCCAGGCCGTGGCGCGCAACCCGATGGGCCGCATGGGAAGCCCTGAGGAGATCGCCAACGCCGCCGTCTTCCTGGCCAGCCCCCGAGCCAGCTTCATCACCGGGACCAACCTGATCGCCGACGGCGGCATCACCCAGCGGGTCGGGTTCTGACGCTGGTGACCGACGCGCGCCTGCCGGACGCCGCGCCGACCAACTGGGTCGACCGGTTCGCGCCGGAGCCTCTGCGACCGTGGCTGAAGCTCGGCCGCTTCGACCGGCCGACGGGCATCTGGCTCTTGATGCTGCCCGGCTGGCAGGGGATCGCTCTGGCCGCCGCAATGCAGGGGCAACGGCCCGACTGGAAACTGCTCGGCCTTTTCCTGCTCGGCGCGGCGCTGATGCGTTCGGCCGGCTGCGCCTACAACGACATCGTCGACCGCGACCTCGACCGGCAGGTGGCGCGCACCGCGCAGCGGCCGGTGGCGTCCGGCCGGATCGGCGTGAAGGCGGCGTGGGCATATGTCGTCGCCTGCAGCCTGGTCAGCCTGCTGATCTTGCTGAGCCTCAATTTTCTGAGCTTCGCCCTGGGGGTCGCGTCGCTGGCCCTCGTGGCCGCCTATCCCTTCATGAAGCGCATCACCTGGTGGCCGCAGGCGTGGCTGGGCCTGACATTCAATTGGGGCGCGTTGCTCGGATTCGCCGCCGCGAGCGGTGGAGCCCCAACGCTTGTGTGGTTCCTCACATGGTTCCTCCAAGGTCAGGGTGGAATGGTCGTGATGACGGCCGATTGGGCGCACTTTGGAAGCTTGGCGTGGCCTGCCGCCCTCCTCTACGCCTCGGGCATCTTCTGGACCCTCGGCTACGACACCATCTACGCCGTCCAGGACCTGGAGGACGACGCCCTCGCCGGCGTGAAATCCTCCGCCCGCCGGCTCGGCGCGAACGCGCCCAAGGCGGTGCTGATCTTCTACATCCTGGCCTTCACCCTCGCCTTGACAGCCGCCTTCGTTGGCGAGCTGGGGCCGCTGTTCTGGCCGCCGGCGGCGCTCTTCGGCCTGCATCTGTCGCGCCAGGCCCAGCGGCTGAACGTCGGCGATCCGCAAGCCGCGCTGTCGCTCTTCAAGTCCAACGTCTGGGCGGGCGCCCTGCTGTTCGCCGCCATCGTCGCCGGAAGCTGGCGACCCGAGTGGAGCGTGCTGTCGTAGCGCCACGGCCTCAGCGCGGATCGACAGTGCGTCCTTCGAGACGCGCTTCGCGCTCCTCAGGATGACCAAGCCAGCAAAAACCTGGTCATGGTGAGGGCGGCCGAAGGCCGTGTCTCGAACCACGCACGGCCATCCCGCGAACGGGCGCATTGACCGCCCAATTTGTATGACATACAAATAAGCCATGTCGAAGGCTGCCACAGTCGTGGAACTGCGCGCGGAGCGTGAGCCCGGCAAGCGCACCCGTTCGCGCCTGCTCGACGCCGCCGTGGAGCTCTTCAAGGCCAAGGGCGTCTCCGGCGTCTCGGTGGCCGAGATCGCCGCCGCCGCCGGGGCCTTCCCCAGCCAGGTCACCTATTATTTCCGCACCAAGGAGGCCCTCTTCGTCGAGGCCGCCTGCCGCGAGGTGCTCTACGTCGCCCGCCAGGCCGAACTGGCCGCCGCCGGCGCGCCCACCGGCCGCGACTACAACCGCCGCCTGGTCGAGACGGTGATCGGCTCGCCGGGCCTGGCGCTGTTCGTCGAGGCGCTGTCCCTCACCCGCCGCCGCCAGGACCTTTCACCGCTGATCGAGCGCACCTTCGAGCGCCTGCACGCCGAGGGTGATCGCGCCTATGGCGAAACCCGCCATCGCCGCGGGTGGTCGGAGGCCGAGAGCGCCGCCACGGTCGCGCGCCGGTTCTGGACCCTGGCCCTCGGCGTCACCCTGCGCGAGGGCGCGACCGAAGCCGCCGTCGCCGAAGCCGTCCTCGAGATGACGGCCCTTCTCCACCACGACCCAGCCCCGAAAGACCGCTGATGGCCGCCGCCGCCCGCGTCGCCCCCAAGGACTACTTCACGCCCGAGGAATGGGCGCCCTTGGCCAAGAAGTCCGCCTGGAAGGGCCCGGCGCTGATCGCCCACGCCTGGATCGTCATCGGCCTGGCCGCCGCCCTGGCGATGGCCTTCCCGCTCGCCATCCCGCTGGCGGTGATGATCATCGGCGCGCGCCAGCTGGGCCTGGCCATCCTGATGCACGACGCCGCCCACGGCGCCCTGCATCCGAACCTGAAGGTCAACGATTTCCTCGGCGAATACCTGACCCCCGGCGGCCTGGTGCAGTACCGCACCTACCACCTCGGCCATCACAAGTACGCCCAGCAGGCGGAGGACCCGGACCTCGGCCTCTCGGCGCCCTTCCCGATCACCCGCGTCAGCCTGCGCCGCAAGATGGTGCGCGACCTGACCGGCCAGACCCACTTCAAGCAGCGCTGGGCGCCGCTCTTGCGCCGCATCCGCGAGCGCAAGCCGGGCGAGAGCGCGCCGCGCATCGTCTGGGACTTCGTGAAGCGTCGCCCGCGCTTCTTCATCGGCGCGGCGATCACGATCGCCGCCACCGCGCCCTTCGGCTACTGGTGGGCCTGGTTCGTGCTGTGGTGGCTGCCGTCGGCCACCTGGCTGCCGCTGGTCACGCGCCTGCGCAACATCGCCGAGCACGCCCTGGTGGCCAAGGACGAGCCCGACCCCCTGCGCCACGCCCGCAGCACCCACGCCAACATCCTGGAGCGGGTATTCCTCGCCCCCTACTGGGTGAACTACCACTGCGAGCACCACATGTTCATGCATGTGCCCTGCTACAACCTGCCCCGCACCCAGCGCCTCTTGAAGGCCAAGGGCGTGCTGCCCGGCATGCTGACCTCGCCCGGCTACCTCGACGTCCTGCGCCTGGCCTCCAGCCGGCCAGCCAGCCAGGATCGCGGCGGCGGCGCGACGCCCGAGGAACGGGGCGTCAGGAAGGAAGCCGTCGCGGCGCTGCAGTAAGCCTGCGCGGAGCGGCCAGTCGCCAGCTCGTCTCCAGCCGCGCCTCCACCAGCGCCCAGTCCGGCTCGGCCAGATCGACCGCGATCCAGCCCGACGGATAGAGGTAGGCCGGCTTGCTGTAGGTTTCCGGATCGGCTTCCAGCAACAGCTCCTGCTCGTCGCGGCCGGCGGTCTTCACGCAGATCACCGTGCGGTCGTCAGCGTGGTGGTTGTGCCGGAAATGACCGAACATCTTGCCGGCGACCATGAAGGTCGGCATGCCGTGCGACAGCTTCTCGCTGGTCTCCGGCAGGGCCAGGGCCAGGCGGCGCACGCTGGCCAGCGCCGCATCGGGATCGGGACTGAGCATGGCCGCCATCTTTGCCATTTCCGCCGCGCCGGGCCAGAGGTGAGCGTATGATCGCGCCCGAGGACCGCCGCCGGTTCATCCTCGACCACACCCGCCCGCAGGCCCCGCCGCACACGCCCGAGCTGATCCTGCACCTGGCCGACGAGATCACCCCGATCTGGCGGATGACCGAGGAGGAACTGGGCGAGATCGGCCTGCCGCCGCCGTTCTGGGCCTTCGCCTGGGCCGGCGGCCAGGCGCTGGCGCGCTACCTGCTCGACCATCCGCAAACGGTGGCGGGCAAGCGCGTGGTCGACTTCGCCTCCGGCTCGGGCCTGGTGGCCATCGCCGCGATGAAGGCCGGCGCGGCCGAGGTTCTGGCCGCCGACATCGACCCCTTCTGCGGCGCGGCCCTGGCGCTGAACGCCGAGGCCAACGGCGTCGAGGCAAGCTTCACCGACCGCGACCTGCTCGACGCGGCGCCGCCCGCCGCGGACCTGATCCTCGCCGGCGACATCTGCTACGAAAAGCCCCTCGCCGAGCGGGTGATGGCCTGGCTCCGCCAGGCCCGCACGGCGGGCTCCGAGGTGCTGATCGGCGACCCCGGCCGCACCTACTTCCCCAAGACCGGCCTGGAACAACTCGCCGAGTACCAGGTGCCGACGACCCGCGAACTGGAGGACATGGAGGTCAAGCGCACGCGCGTGTGGCGTCTGCCCTAGCCTGCACGCGGCGTCTGTGCTGACCTTGCCGCGGACAAAGGTGGCAAGCATGACCGCGGACGAATTCCGGCAAGTCGCCCTCTCCTTTCCCGCCACCGAGGAGGGCGTCAGCTATGGCCGCCCTTCCTTCAAGACGCGCGGCAAGTTCCTGACCCGCATCCGCGCCGAGGACGACAGCGCGGTCTTCGTCGGCGTGCCGTTCGACGAGCGGGAGTTCCTGATGGAGGCGGACCCCGAGACCTTCCACATCACCCCGCACTACAAGGACTATCCCAGCGTGCTCGCCCGCCTCTCGGGCCTGACGCCGGAACAGGCGCGGGGCTTCATCGAACGCCAGTGGCGCAAGAACGTCACCAAGGCGATGGTCAAGGCCTATGAGGCCGAACGGGCGGGCGCCTAGAACTCGTCCTCCATCTGCGCGCGGAACTGTTCCATGATCTCCGCGGGGGTCATGGGCTCGTCGAGCTCGGCCGGCGGTTCGGCGGGGACCGGCGCGCCGCCGGTGAGCCGGCCGGCCACCGCCCCGCCCTGAACCAGCAGAAGCTCCTCGCCCTCGGCCACCGAGGTGAGCAGCTGGGCGATGCGCGGCGGCAGATCGTCGAGGTCGAGGCGTTGCATGGCGCGCGATCCTAGCGGTCCGGCCTTCAGCGGCAAGCGTGACAGAGCCGGCCCGGAGCCCTAGCTTCCGCCCGCCTGACCGGAGAGCCCATGGCCGCCGCCTACAAATCCCTGCGCGACTTCATCGCCAAGCTGGAAGCGGCCGGCGAGCTGGTGCGCGTGACCGAGCCCGTCTCCTCGGTGCTGGAGATGACCGAGATCCAGCGCCGCCTCTTGGCCGTCGGCGGCCCGGCGGTGCTGTTCGAGCGGCCGGTCCGCGCGGACGGCGAGGTCTCCTCGATGCCGGCGCTGGTCAACCTCTTCGGCACGGTCAAGCGCGTGGCGATGGGCGTCACCCTCGACGGACGCGAGCGGGCGACCGCCGGCGACCTGCGTGAGGTGGGCGAACTGCTGGCCTTCCTGCGCGCCCCGGAGCCGCCGCGCGGGGTGAAGGACGCCTGGGAGATGCTGCCGTTGGCCAGGACGGTGATGGGCATGCGGCCGAACGTCGTGAAGCGCGCGCCGGTCCACGAGGTGGTCTGGAAGGGCGACGAGATCGACCTTTCCAAGCTCCCCATCCAGACCTGCTGGCCCGGCGAGCCCGCCCCGCTGATCACCTGGCCGCTGGTGGTCACCAAGGGGCCGTCGGACGCCCGCGAGGACGACTTCAACCTCGGCATCTACCGCATGCAGGTGATCGGCAAGGATCGCACCATCATGCGCTGGCTCGCCCACCGCGGCGGCGCCCAGCACTACGCCCGCCACAAGGGCGCGGGCGCCCGCGAACCCCTGCCCGCCTGCGCGGTGATCGGGGCAGATCCGGGCACCATCCTGGCGGCCGTCACCCCGGTGCCCGACACCCTCTCGGAGTACCAGTTCGCCGGCCTCCTGCGCGGCGCCAAGGTCGATCTCGTGTCCGCCAAGACCGTGCCGCTGATGGTCCCCGCCCAGGCCGAGATCGTACTCGAAGGCCACGTGCTGCTCGACGAGTACGCCGACGAAGGCCCCTACGGCGACCACACCGGCTACTACAATTCCGTCGAGCGCTTCCCGGTGTTCCAGGTGACCGCCGTCACCATGCGCCGCGACCCGATCTACCTGACCACCTTCACCGGCCGCCCGCCGGACGAGCCCAGCGTGCTCGGCGAGGCGCTGAACGAGGTGTTCATCCCGCTCCTTCGCCAGCAGTTCCCGGAGATCGTCGACTTCTGGCTGCCGCCGGAGGGCTGCAGCTACCGCATCGCGGTGGTCTCGATGAAGAAAGCCTACGCCGGCCACGCCAAGCGGGTGATGATGGGCGTCTGGAGCTACCTTCGCCAGTTCATGTACACCAAGTGGGTGATCGTCGTGGACGACGACATAAACGCCCGCGACTGGAAGGACGTGATGTGGGCGGTCTCCACCCGCATGGACCCGGCCCGCGACGTCACCGTGGTCGAGAACACCCCGATCGACTACCTGGACTTCGCCTCGCCGGAGAGCGGGCTGGGCTCGAAGATCGGGCTCGACGCGACGAATAAGCTGCCGCCGGAAACCCACCGCGAGTGGGGAACCAAGCTCGACATGGACCCCGAGGTGGTCACCGCCGTCACCGAGAAGTGGGCGCGGCTCGGCCTGCCGGACGCGCCGGAGTGAAGCCCTGGCTGCTGACCTATGCCCTTGCCGCCGTCGCCGAGATCGCCGGCTGCTACGCCTTCTTCGCCTGGCTGCGGCTCGGCAGGAGCGCCTGGTGGGTAATCCCCGGCATGGCGTCACTGGCGCTGTTCGCCTGGCTCCTGACCCTGGCCGAGGTCGAGCACGCCGGCCGCACCTACGCCGCCTACGGCGCGGTCTACATCGCCGCGGCGCTTGTCTGGCTCTGGCTGGCAGAGGGCGTCAGGCCGGACCGCTGGGACCTGATCGGCGTCGCCATCTGCCTGGTCGGCGGCGCGGTGATCCTCTTCGGCCCGCGCGCCAGCGCCTGAGGGGTTGCCCCT
>JADZBR010000092.1 GCA_020852035.1 Caulobacteraceae bacterium | reverse complement strand
CGCCAGCCCGGTGAGCCGTAGCCGCGGCCGAAGCTGTCGTCGGCGTCCCAGCGGGAGGTGGTGGGCTGGGCCATGCCGGGGCCGCCGCCGTAGTAGCCGGTCTCGCTGGAGGCCTCGACGTTCTCGATGGGCAGCTCGTCGACGAAGCGCGAGGGGAGCTGGCTGGTCCAGCGGCCGTAGACCTGGCGGTTGGCGGCGAAGGAGAGGCGGGCCTCCTGGCGGGCCCGGGTGATGCCGACGTAGGCCAGGCGCCGCTCCTCCTCCAGGCCCTTCTCGCCCTTCTCGTCCATGCTGCGCTGGGAGGGGAAGACGCCTTCCTCCCAGCCGGGCAGGAAGACCAGCGGGAACTCCAGCCCCTTGGCCGAGTGCAGGGTCATGATCTGCACCGCGTCGGCGGCCGCGCCGCGGTCGAGGTCCATCACCAGGCTGACGTGCTCGAGGTAGCTCTGAAGGGTGTCGAACTGGGCCATCGATTGGACCAGCTCCTTCAGGTTCTCCAGGCGCGTCTGGGCGGTGGGGGTTTTGTCGAGCCGCAGGGCGTCGGTGTAGCCGCTCTCCTCCAGCACCTGCTCGGTGAGGCGCGAGTGGTGCAGGCCGCCCTCCGACTGGCCGCGCCAGCGGTCGAGATCGCGCAGGAAGTTGGCCAGCGCCGTACGGGTGCGGGCGGGCAGCTCGTCGGTGTTGACGATGCCGCGCGAGGCCATGATCGCCGAGACGCCGTTGTCGCGCGCCAGGCGGATGATCTTCTGCACGCTGGTGTCGCCGATGCCGCGCTTGGGCGTGTTGACGATGCGCTCGAAGGCGAGGTCATCGTCCTCCGACTGGATGAGGCGCAGATAGGCGTGGGCGTCGCGGATCTCGGCGCGTTCGAAGAAGCGTGGGCCGCCGACGACGGTGTAGGGGATCTGCAGGAGCACGAAGCGCTCTTCGAAGCTGCGCATCTGGAAGGAGGCGCGCACCAGGATGGCGACGTCGCGGTATTTGCCGCCGCGGCGCTTCCAGGTCTCGATGTCGTCGGCGATCAGGCGGCTTTCGGCCTCGCCGTCCCAGACGCCGCGCACGATCACCTTCTCGCCGCCCTCGGCCTCGGTCCACAGGGTCTTGCCGAGGCGGCCCTTGTTGGCGGCGATCAGGCCGGAGGCGGCGGCGAGGATGTGGCTGGTGGAGCGGTAGTTGCGTTCCAGGCGGATCACCACAGAGCCGGGAAAGTCGCGCTCGAAGCGCAGGATGTTGTCCACCTCCGCGCCGCGCCAGCCATAGATCGACTGATCGTCGTCGCCGACGCAGCAGACGTTCTGGCGCTTCTGGGCGAGCAGGCGCAGCCACAGGTACTGGGCGACGTTGGTGTCCTGGTACTCGTCGACCAGGATGTATTTGAAGCGGTTGTGGAAATCGGCCAGCACGTCGGCGTTGGACGTGAAGATGGTCAGGTTGTGGAGCAGCAGGTCGCCGAAGTCGCAGGCGTTCAGCACCCGCAGGCGCTCCTGGTAGAGACGGTAGAGGGCCTGGCCGCGGCCATTGGCGAACTCGGCGCCTTCCTGCGGCGGCAGGCGGTCGGGCGTCCAGCCGCGGTTCTTCCAGTGGTCGATTAGGCCGGCCAGGTGCTTGGGCGTCCAGCGCTTGGCGTCGATGTTCTCGGCTTCCAGCACCTGCTTGATCAGGCGCTCCTGATCGTCGGTGTCGAGGATGGTGTAGTTCGACTTCAGCCCCACCAGCTCGGCATGCCGGCGCAGGATCTGGGCGGCGATCGAGTGGAAGGTGCCGAGCCACCTCAGCCCCTCGGCCTGCGGCCCGATGATGTGGGTGATCCGCTCGCGCATCTCGCGGGCGGCCTTGTTGGTGAAGGTGACGGCCAATAGCTCCCACGGCCTGGCGCGGCCGGTGGCGAGGATGTGGGCCAGGCGCGTGGTCAGCACCCGCGTCTTGCCGGTGCCCGCGCCGGCCAGAACCAGCACGGGGCCTTCGGTGGCCTCGACGGCGGCGCGCTGCTCGGGATTGAGCCCTTCCAGGTAGTCGGCGGGCGGCGCGTCGGCGCGCGCGAGGTCGGAAATGCGGGGGGCGGGCAGGGACTCGGACATTGCGGAACATATGTAGCACGCGAGGGCGGTGGCGCGAGCGCCCGACCTTCCCCCGGTACGGGGGAAGTGGCCTGAGACGCCGCAGGCGGCGAAGGTCGATGGGGGAAGTCTGTGCTTCCCCTCGAACCTCCCCCATCGACCCTCGGCTTCGCCTTCGGGCCACTTCCCCCGTGCCGGGGGAAGGAACCGCCGTCGCCGCCTCTCGTTCATTGCCCGGTCGTGGGACAACGAGACCTTAAAGGAGGCTTCAATGGCCCAGAGTGAAACCGGCGGCGGCAATTCCGCCACCCCGTGGCTGGCGTTCCTGGTCGGCGGCCTGATCGTGATCGTCGCGGTGATCGGCTACTTCATGTACACGGGCGGCCAGTCGCCGAAGCCGAGCGTGCCGGAGACGGTGAACGTCGATATCTCCGCGCCCAAGACGCCGGAACTGCCCAATGCGCCCGCGCCGGCGCCGTCCAGCTAAGTGAGCGACGAGGGACCGGGGCCGAGGCGCGCGACGCCGGCGCTGCTGTGGGCCCTGCTGGGGCTGGCGGCGGTGGCGATCTTCGTGGTGGTGCTCTGGTCCCTGCGTCCGCCCTCGCCGGGGATCGGCGACGCGCCGACCCAGGCCGTGCCGGTCGAGCCGCCGATGAAGCCGCTGCCGGACGCCGAGCCGCTGACGCGGGGATCATCCTGAGAGCGTCGGCGGTTGGTCTCTCATGAAGGTGAGAGTTCCTGACGACATTCCCATCCTGGTCTGGATCATCGCCGGCTGGCGGGCTGCTGGGTCGCGCTGGCGGGCGTGATGAGCCTGCTCAGTTTCGCCGGGCGCTAGACCTTGCCGGTCACCGGGATCAGCGCGCCGGTCACCGCGCCCGCCGGCTCCGAGGCGAGGAACAGCATGACCTCCGCCAGGGCCTCTGGAGCGACCCATTTCGACGGGTCGGCTTTCGGCATGTCGGCGCGGTTGGCGGGAGTGTCGATGATGGAGGGCAGGACGGCGTTCACGGTGACGGCGGTGTCCTTCAACTCCTCGGCGAGGGATTCCGTGAGCTTGTGGACCCCCTGCTTGGAGGCGGCATAGGCGCCCATGCCGCTGGCGGCCTTCACCGCGCCGTTGGCGCCGACGTTGACGATGCGGCCGGCGGGGCTGGCCTTGAGGAGGGGCAGGGCGGCGCGTGTGGCGTTCAGGCAGGTGACGACGTTGAGGGCGTGCATCCTGCTCCAGGCGGCCGGGTCGCCGTCCTCCAGCGTCTGCCAAGTGAAGCCGCCGGCGATGTTGAAGAGGGCGTCGAGGCCGCCGAAGTCCTTGGCCAGCCGGTCGGAGGCCGCCTGGGCGGCGGCGGGGTCGGTGAGATCGACGCCGCCGTAGGTGTTTTCGCAGACGACGCCGGGCGGGGCGGGGGCGTGGTCGATGAGGGCCACGCGCCAGCCGCGCTCGGTGGCGACCCTGGCCACCGCCGAGCCGAGCACGCCGTGGCCGCCGGTGATGGCGAGGATGCGCTGTTTCATCCGGCGGTTCTAGTCGCTCGGCGGCGGGCGGTGAAGCTGCCGCTGCGTCAGCCCTTCTGGGTGGCCGGCACGGTTCCGGAGAGCGGCTCGACGGCGGCCTCGGCCAGCTCGAATTCGCGCTGGTCGAGCGCCGCGCGGATCTCGGCGTGGCGCTTGTCGTCCAGCTTGTAGCCGAAGAACATCGCCGCCCCGACCAGCACCAGCACGATGGGCGCGAAGAGGTAGCACATCTCCAGGCCGGTGATGGCCTGCGGCGTGTTCACCGCCCCCTCGGCGGCGTTGTAGCCGACGAAGGCGAGGATCGGGAACACGATGGAGACGGTGATCGAGGAGCCGACCTTCTGGGTCAGGATGACCATCGCATAGAGCATGCCGGCGCGTTCCTGGCCCTGCTCCAGCTTCATCTCGTCGGCGTAGTCGGCGACCATCGAGCGGACCAGGAGGAGGAAGGCCGAGGCGCAGAAGCCGACGGCGAACATGCCGATGGAAGTGGGAATCAGCAGGCCGGCGGGAATCGCCATCAGCGCGGTCTGGGCGACGGCGTAGCAAACGGCGGCGATCTGCAGGGTGCGGTGCTTGGAGAACTTCTTGGCGACCCGCGCCCAGAACGGCGCGCCCAGCACGCCGGCGCCGATGTAGGGGATCAGGAGCAGGCTGACCACCGAGGGGGAGAAGCCCTTCGCGTCGTGGAAGAAGAAGATGTAGAGCGGCCCGGTGGTGCCCGGGCCGAGGGTGAGCAGCAGGTCGGCCAGCACCAGCCGTAGCATGGTCGGGCGGGTGACGGTGCGGACGTAGTCGCCGAGCGCGAAAGCCTGCTTCTTGGTCTCGGCGGCCATGCGCTCGGGCGTGAAGGCCACGACCAGCAGGGTGGTGAGCGGAATGGTCGCCATGACGATCCAGCCGAGGGTGCTCATGCTGGAGCCCTTGGCGGGGTCGATCAGGCCGTGCGAGAGCAGCGGGGTCAGCAGCAGGCACACCGCCCCGAAGATGCCCACCGCCTGCATCCAGCCCATCACCCGCGAACGCTCGTGGTAGTCGGTGGCGATGTTGGCGGCCCAGGCCTGGTGGGCCAAGGTGCTGATCGAGATGCCGGCGTACATCACCAGGAGCCAGATCATCAGATAGCCCACGCCGACGCCGGCCGGCGGGTTGAACAGTTCATAGACCGCCAGCATCAGGATCGGCATGCCGAGCACGTACCAGAGCCGGTAGCGGCCGAACCGCGTGCGGGTGCGGTCCATGCCCCAGCCGATGACGATGTCGAAGAAGACGTCGATCAGCCGCACGGTCGCCACCGCCCCGCCGACGGCCAGCAGGCCGATGTGCAGGTGGCTGGCGAAGAAGCGCGGCATGTAGACGCCGAGCACCAGGCCGAGGGCGGCGGCCGGGATGGCGGCGCTGGCGAAGGCGAAGATGACGGGAGTGGAAAGGCGGGATCCGCTAGCCGCGGGGATGGTGCTCATGATGGCGATGTCTTTGAAAAATGTATGGTTTGAAATGATCGAGTGAAAAGGGTCGCGCGACCGCCGCGCGAAAATGGCGCGGCGGCGAAGGTCAGGTCAGGCGTGAGCGGGGGCTCCCTGGGGCTAGGGTGGCGGGTTCGCCGGAGACGCTTTCGAGGATCGGCGCCTCGTCATACTGCCCGGCCGCTTCGGCCAGCTGGCGGTCGCGCTCTTCAAGGGCGGCGCGGATTTCGCCGTGCTTGATGGCGTTCAGCTTGTAGCCCCAGAAGCAGGCGCCGCCGAGCATCACGAAGACGATCGGACCGAGCAGGTAGGCCCACTCCAGGCTGGTGATCGCCTCGGCGGTGTTCACCGCGCCCGGGGCGGCCTGGTAGCCGACCTGTTCCAGCACGGTGAAGGTGAGGCCGATGGCGAAGGCGCCGGCGATCTTCGAGGTCAGGGTGGTCAGGGCGTAGAGCAGGCCCAGGCGCTCCTGGCCCTGGTCGAGGCGGATCTCGTCGGCGATGTCGGCGGTCATGGCGCGGGTCAGCAACTGGAAGCCCGCGGCCATGAACCCGCAGCTGAACATGATCGGCAGGGCGAGCAGGAAATTGCCGTCCTTCACCAGCATCAGGCAGCACAGGCCCAGCGAATAGACCGTGGTGGTGACCGCCAGCGAGCGGTGCTTGCCGACCCGCATCGCCAGTCGGCTGATCAGCGGGGCGCCGAAGAAGCCGGCGACGATATAGACCCCCAGAAGATTGGTGGCCTGGCCGGTGGTGAAGCCCAGGCTGTCGCGGAAGAAGAACAGGTAGAGCGCGCTCATCCAGCCGGGGCCGAGCGCCAGGCACAGGTCCGCCAGCAGCAGGCGGATGACGTTCGGCCGCACCATCAGCGTCAGATAGTCCTTCCAGCGGAAGGCGTTGTCGACGTTGCGGGTGACCGTTTCCGGCGTGCGCCAGATGATCAGGAAGATGGCCAGCGGCGTCAGGCCGATGATGAACCAGCCCATCGCCCGCACGCCCTCGCCCTCCGAGCGGCCCATCGCCTCCATGATGATCGGCACCAGCAGCACGGTGATGGCGCCCACCACGCCGACGGCGGCCATGATGCCGAAGATGCGCGAGCGCTGGTCGTAGTTGGTGGCCAGCGTGCCGGCCCAGGCCGAATGGGAGAGGCCGAGGATCGAGGTGCCGAGGTACATCACCAGCAGCCAGGTGATGATGTAGCCGATGCCGATGCCCTGGGGCGCCATGAACAGCATGTAGAGCGCCGCCATCAGGAAGGGCGTGCCGATCAGCGTCCACACCCGATAGCGGCCCCAGCGGGTCTTGGTGCGGTCCATCGCGATGCCGAGCGCGAAGTCGACGGCCAGGTCCAGAAGCCGCACGGTGGCGAAGGCGCCGCCGACCACCGCCAGGCTGACGCCCAGCTGGCTGGCGAAATAGGGGGGCAGGTAGACCGCCAGGGCGATCGCCAGGGCGCCCAGCGGCAGGCTGGTGCCCGAGAAACAGAGGATTGTGAAAAGCGAAAGCGGCTTCGCGCCTGCGGACGGCGAACTCAACGACGGCTCCTTCCCCGAAACTGGTCGCGCCTCTTTTCGGACGCTGATCACCGATCAGGTCAGACCGTTCGAACGCGACTTGGCAAGTGAAATCGCGTTAGGGCGCGGCTCTGTCGCGGGGCGCCGCTAGCCGCCCTGCATCTTGCGGAAGAACTTGCCGCTCTGCTCGCCGCCGTTGTGATAGGCCTGCTGGCCGTCGGGCGCGGTGATCTTGGCCCAGTTGTCGCGCACCTCTTCCACCGAGAGACCGCCTTCGCCGAGGTAGACGCCCTCGGTCTCGTAGATGCGGGAGAGCGCGAAGGCGCCGGCGCCGGCGGTGAGGATGGCGCCGGTCGGGGCCTCCTCCGAGCAAAGGTAGACGACGCCGGGGGTGACGTACTCCGGCTTCAGCTTCTCCAGCACTTCCGGCGGCATCAGGTTCTCGGTCATCCGCGTGGCGGCGACCGGCGAGATGGCGTTGACGTGGATGTTGTTCTTCTGCCCCTCGAGCTTCAGCGAGTTCATGAAGCCGATCAGGGCCAGCTTGGCCGCGCCGTAGTTGGTCTGGCCGAAGTTGCCGTAGAGCCCGGTGGAGGAGGTGGTGACCACGATCCGCCCGTAGTTCTGCTGGCGCATGATTTCCCAGAGCGCCTTGGTCGGCTTCACCGTGCCCATCAGGTGGACGTTCATCACCGCCTCGAAGTCGGCGATCTCCATCTTGGCGAAGGACTTGTCGCGCAGGATGCCGGCGTTGGCGACCAGGATGTCGACCCGGCCCCATTCGCCCATCGTCTGCTCGACCAGGTGCTTGACGCCGGCGTCGTCGGTGACCGAGGCGCCGTTGGCGATGGCCTCGCCGCCGCCGGCCTTGATCTCCTCGACCACCTTCTGGGCCGCTTCCGAGGAGCCGCCCGAGCCGTCGACCGAGCCGCCCAGGTCGTTGACCACCACCTTGGCGCCGCGCCGCGCCAGCTCCAGGGCGTGCTGGCGGCCCAGGCCCCCGCCGGCGCCGGTGACGATCGCGACTTTGCCGTCGAAGCGGATGTCGGCCATTGGGAGGTCTCCTTGGGAGTGCAGAGTTCGGCGCGCGTTGTGCGGCGCGGGGGCAGGGCGGTCAAGCTGCCGCAAGGGCGGTGCTTGTGCGCGGGCGCGGTTTGATCCTTCCCCCAGGATGGGGGAAACCATCCCCGATGGCGAAGCCGAGGGTCGATGGGGGAGGTTTTAGAGGAAGTACGCGCTTCCCCCATCGACCTTCGCCCCTTCGGGTCTCAGGCCACTTCCCCCGTATCGGGGGAAGGTTCTACGTGCTTGCGCCCCGCCGCGCCTTGATCCTCTATCGGCCGGACGCCGCAGACTCGGCCGGGCGGGGGCCTTCGCATGTTTCGACCCGAGAACGCCCAGAGCCTGGTCGGCCTGGCGCTGACGCTCGCGATCTGCTGGGCGCTCTCGGAGGACCGGCGGCGGTTTCCCTGGAAGCTGGCGCTGGGGGCGCTGGCCGTGCAGGTGGGGCTGGTGCTGCTGCTGTTCGGCCTGCCGAGCGCGCGGCTGGTGGTCGAGGGCGCGAACGGGGTGGTCGACAGCCTGGCCGCCTCGACGGCGCAGGGCACGCAGTTCGTCTTCGGCTACATGGGCGGCGGCCAGCAGCCCTATGCGGTGACCAACTCCGGGGCGCTGTTCGTCTTCGCCTTCCAGGTGCTGCCGCTGATCCTGGTGATCTCGGCGCTGTCGGCGCTGCTCTGGCACTGGCACATCCTGAAGTGGATCACCCGCGGCTTCGGCTTCGTCTTTCAAAGGACGATGGGGCTGGGCGGCGCTTCGGCCCTGGCGGTGGCGGCCAACATCTTCCTCGGCATGATCGAGAGCCCGATCGTCATCCGCGCCTATCTCGACAAGCTGTCGCGCTCCGAGCTCTTCCTGATGATGGTGGTCGGGCTGGCGACGGTCGCCGGCTCGACGATGGTGGCCTACGCCCTGTTGCTGAAGGCCACCCTGCCGGGCGCGGCGGCGCACGTGCTGGTGGCCTCCATCGTCTCGGCGCCGGCGGGGGTGCTGCTGGCGCGGATCGTGGTGCCGGAGAAGGCCGGGCAGGGCGGCTACTACGCCGACTACACCTCGCTGCTGAAGTACGACTCGTCCATCGACGCCATCTCCAAGGGGACGATGGACGGGCTTTCGGTGGTGCTGAACATCTCGGCCATCCTGATCGTCTTCGTTTCGCTGGTGGCCATCGGCAACAGCCTGCTCGGGCTCTTTCCCGACGTGATGGGCGCGCCGCTGACCTTCGAGCGGATGCTGGCGGTGATCTTCGCGCCGCTGGCCTGGAGCCTGGGGGTCCACTGGGACGAGGCGTTCAAGGCCGGCTACCTCCTGGGCGTGAAGCTGATGCTCACCGAGTTCATCGCCTTCATCCAGCTGGGCGCGGTGCCGCTGGGCGAGATGAGCGAGCGCACGCGGATGATCCTGACCTATGCGCTCTGCGGCTTTGCGAATGTCGGCTCGGTGGGGATCACCGTCACCGGCATGGGCACCTTGATGCCGCAGCGGCGAGGGGAGATCATCGGCCTCGTCTGGAAGGCGCTGGTCGCCGGGTTCCTGGCCACCTGCATGACCGCCGCCGTCGTCGGCGCGATGCCGCGGGAGCTGTTCGGGCAATGAGGCCGTGCGTCCTTCGAGACGCGCTTCGCGCTCCTCAGGATGACGAGTCCCGGGGCTGCACAAACTTAGTCATGGTGAGGAGCGTCCTGAGCTTGTCGAAGGGCGCGTCTCGAACCACGCAGGGAGGTTCCGCCACATGAAGCTCTACGACACGCCGCTGGCGCCGAACCCGCGCCGGGTGCGCTGGTTCATGGCCGAGAAGGGCATCACCGACATAGAGATCGTCCAGCTCAACCTGATCCAGGGGGACCACAAGACGGACGACTACCTGGGCCGCGCGGGCCTGCCAAACGTGCCGGCGCTGGAGATGGACGACGGCACGACGATCACCGAGTCCGTCGCCATCTGCCGCTATCTGGAGAGCCTCTATCCGGAGCCGAACCTCTTCGGCCGCGATCCGAAGGAGACGGCGATCATCGAGATGTGGACCCGGCGCGGCGAGATGCTGGTAGCCACCCCGATGATGCTGGGCGTGCGCCACACCCATCCGGCGATGGCGGTGCTGGAGACCCAGAACCCGACCATCGCCGAGTACAACAAGGCCGCCGCCATCCGCGCCATGAAGGTGCTCGACCGCCAGCTGGCCGACAACGAGTGGCTGGCCGCCGGCCGGCTGACCATCGCCGACATCGTGGCCTTCATCGGCATCGACTTCGGCCGGCTGATCAAGCTGCGCCCGCCGGAGGAGCTGACCCACGTGGGCCGCTGGCACGCGGCGATGAGCGCGCGGCCGGCCGCCAAGGCGGCGATGTGAGAGCGCTCGCAAGCCTCGCCCTGGCGCTGGTCCTGGCCGTCGGCGCGACGCCGGCGCTGGCCCAGAAGTTCGCCGTCTTCGGCCCGACTGGCCAGTTCAAGCAGATGCGCGAAGCCGACATGCTCGACCTGCCGCAGACGACGGCCAAGCTGCGCCACGGCGGGCATGGCTCGGGGAAGGAGGCGGTCTACGAGGGCGTGGCCCTGACCCATATCCTGCGCCTGGTCGGCGTGCCCGCCGGCGCGCGCGTGCACGGCGCTCCGACCCGCCTGTTGGTCACCGTCACCGGCCAGGACGGCTATACGGCGGTGCTGACCCTGGTGGAGACCGACGCCTGGTTCGGCAAGACCCCGCCGATCGTCGCCATGACCAAGAACGGCGGCCAGGGACTGGACCCGGAGGAAGGGCCCTGGCGGCTGATCGTGCCGGACGACAGCCGGCCGGAACGGGCGGTGCGGGCGGTGGCGGAGATTCGCGTCTTCCCGGTCCCTGTCCCGAAACCTTGAAGGATGTAGCGCGATACGCTACGTTTCCGCATGATCCAGAGCTGGAAGAGCAAGCCGGCGCTGGAGGTGTTTGAAGGCCGCTCGCCCAAGGGGTTTCCGGCGGACCTGGTCAAGACGGCGCGTCGCCGGCTGTTCGCCTTGAACGCGGCCATGACGGTGGAGGAACTGCGGAGCCCGCCGGGAAACCGGCTGCACAGGCTTTCGGACGACCGGGCCGGGCAGTGGTCGATCAGCGTCAACGACCAGTTCCGGGTCTGCTTCATCTGGGGCGAACACGGGCCGGAAGATGTCGAGTTCGTGGACTATCATTGAGGACCAGATGGCGGTTCAGCACGACTACAGCCGTTTTGTTTCCCCGGCGCCGCATCCGGGGGAGCATCTGCGCGAGGACTTCCTGCCCGACTATGGCCTGACGGCCGGCGGCTTGGCCAAGGCGATGGGC
This sequence comes from Caulobacteraceae bacterium, assembly GCA_020852035.1. Classification (GTDB taxonomy): domain Bacteria; phylum Pseudomonadota; class Alphaproteobacteria; order Caulobacterales; family Caulobacteraceae; genus Phenylobacterium. The sequence continues at coordinate 9,972 of JADZBR010000092.1, read as the reverse complement.
CTGAAGGACCGCACCCGCATCGAGCGGCTGGTGCGCGAGCAGCAGCCGGTGACGGCGGACACCGCCCTTCGGCTGGGCAAGGTGTTCGGCACCTCGCCGGAGTTCTGGATCAATCTGCAGACCACGCATGATCTTTCCAAGGCGGCGATCGCCGCGCGGGACGACCTGGCGACGCTGAGGCCGCTCGATCCCGCCGCCTAACCCTTGATCAACTCCAGTGACCGGATGCGGTGCTTCAGCGTCGGGCCGGTGGACATCACGAACACCTCGTTGGCGCCGGTGCTGAGCGCCTTCTGCGCCAGCCGCTCGCGCACTTGCTCGGCTGAGCCCACGATGGCCCGCTGGGCGATGCCGGCGAGGTTGGGGTCGTCCTTGCGCTCTTCCAGATAGGCCTCGGCTTCCTCGATGGTCGGAAAGCGACGGCGATCGCCGTAGAGGCCGGAGAGCTGGGAGGCGCGCAGGGGCGCGGTGTCGCGGCGGGCCTCTTCCTCGGTCTCGGCGGCGTAGGCGATGGTCGCCACGCCCGCCCAGGGCGCCCGGCGGAAGGCCGAGGGCTGGAACGCGCGCTGGTAGGCGGCGACCGCCGGGCCGCCGTCGGCCCGGGCGATGAACTCGGCGAACATCATCCCCACCCCCGCCGCGCCCGCGAAGGCGGCGCTGTCGGGCGAAGAGGTCAGCAGGAAGAGGTCCGGGTGCGAGGGGCCGGACGGGTTGGCGTGGATGTCGAAGGCCGGGTGCTGGCGGGTGATCGGCTCGGTCCCGGAGGCGTCCAGCAGCCAGGCGTTCAGCAGAGCGAAGTAGTGTGGGAAGACCTCTGAGCTCGCCGAGCGCAGCGCCCCGCCGGTGCGCGCGTCGGCGCCCAGCGCGCGGCCGACGCCGAGGTCGATGCGGCCGGGCGCCAGGGCCTCCAGAGCCATGAACACCTCGGCCACCTTCAGCGGCGAGTAGTTGGGCAGCATCACGCCGCCGGACCCTAAGCGGATGGTCGTGGTCACCTGTGTCAGCGCCGCGATCAGCACCTCCGGCGAGGCCGAGGAGACGGTCGACATCGAATGGTGCTCGGCCATCCAGAAGCGGTTGTAGCCGAGGCGCTCGGCCGCCTTGGCCACCTCAAGGGTGTCGCGCACGGCCTGGGCCTGGGTGGCTTCGCCGGAGACGGGGGAGAGGTCGAGGACGGAGAGCAGGGGCGCGGTCATGGGGCGCTAGATCGTGCGTGACGGTGGGGCAGCGCAAGGGATGCGACGCCGGCGGCGATCGAACGCCCGGCGAGTTCGATCATCAAGGAGGCGCTTCCTTGACTGCACGAAGGAGGGCATCAAGGCCGCGCCTCGCCATGAACATTCGCCGCAAGATTCCCGTGTCCCGCTGCGACATCGCGATCGCCTCGCCATGAGCGCGGCGGGCCGCGTTCCCGTCCTCGCCGCCGCCATTGCGGCGGCGGTTGCGACAGCCCTCTTCGGCGTCACCGCCGGATTCGCTCTCCTGAGCGTGAACGCGCCGCTCTGGCTCAACCCGCCGAACGACACCGGCGTGGCGGCGATGGGCTACCTGGCGTTCCTGCACGAACCGTGGCGCTTCCCGCCGACCGTGACGCGGAACCTGATCGCGCCGCTCGGGCTCTCCATCGTCTACACCGACAGCATCCCGCTGTTCGCGCTGGCCTTGAAGGCTCTGGGCCTGGGCCAGCGGCTGCATCTGCTCGGGGTCTTCATGCTGGTGAGCTGGGTGTTGCAGCCGCTCGGCATGCTGGCCCTGCTGCGCGCCTGCGGCGTGCGGCGGCTGGCGAGCCTGCTGCTGGGCTGCGGCGTGGCGCTGTTCTATCCGGCCTGGCTCCTGATGTTCACCGGCCATATCTCGCTGGCCGGGCACTGGCTCCTGACCTTCGCCCTGGCGGCCAGCATCGGCGCGGCGCGCGAGGGCCTGAACGGAGCCCGGATTGTCGCCTTCGCGGCCCTGGCGGCGGTCGCGGCGGGGGTGCACATCTACCACCTTGTCCCGGTGGCGGCCTGTTTCGGCGCGGCCTTGCTGGCTGAGCTGCTGCAGCGCGGCCGGGCCTCGGCGGTGCGCCTGGCGGCCGCGGTCGGCGCGGTCGCCGCCGCCACGGCGCTCTCGGCCTGGGTGTTCGGCTATGGGATCGGCCGCCAGTTTTCCGGCGGCGGCGAGGCGCTTGGCTTCTTCTCGATGAACCTTCTGGGCCCGGTGATGCCGCAGGGCTCGGCCCTGTTCGGCCAACGGCTGGTCGAGGGGCGCTTCGAAGGCGCGATCGATCCCAACGGGGGGCAGTGGTACGAGGGCTACAACTATCTGGGCGCGGGCGTGCTGGCGCTGATCGCCATCGCGGCCTGGCTGTTGGTGCGGGAGCGGTCCGGCCGCTCGTTCGACGCCCGGCGCTTTGGCCCGCTGGTCCTGGCTCTGGTCGCCCTGACGCTGATCGCCGTCGGCCCGCGCCCCTACCTCGGCCCCTGGCTCGTCGCGGACATGGGTCGCCCCAGCGGCGTGATCGGCGACTGGCTCGGCTATTTCCGCTGCCACGGCCGCTTCTTCTGGACCGTCGGCTATGCGCTGATCGCCTGGGCCGTGGTCCAGCTCGACCGGCGTCTCGGCGCCGCGGCGCTGGCCCTGGCGGCGGTGGCGATCGTCGGCCTGCAGGTCTTCGACACCGCTGGCCTGCAGCAGGCCGTGCGGCAGGTCTACGATCGCCGGCCCACCGATCTCTATCCGGCCGGCTTCCGCGCCGCGCCGACGCTGCAAGGGCGGGACTGGCGAATCTATCCCAGCTTCTCCTGCACGCCGAGGCGGGACTTCCAGGCGTGGGCGGCGCAACTGTCGTTCCTGGCGCTCCTTCGCGAGGGTTCGACGAAGTCGGCGCCCACCGCGCGGCTGCCGGTGGGCATGAGCTGCGAGCCCGAGGCTGCCGACCTGACCACGGCGCCGGCAGGATCCCGGCGGTTGACCGTGCTGTTGCCCGAGGCGGCGGTGACCGCCCGGTTCGTCGGCCGCAAGGACTGCTACCTCTTCGCCGGCGGCTATCTCTGCGGCGCGGGCCTGGACGGCCTGGACGGGCTGACGCCGATCGACGCCTCCTGGCGGTTCGGCAGGTTTGAGCGGGTGCGCACGATCGCGCTCGACCTCGGCGCGAGGCCGCCCGAGCTTGGAGCCGGCTGGTCGATTCCAGAGCCCGGGGGCTTTTGGTCCGACGGCCCGCGGGCGACGATCCTGGCGCCGGCGGCGGATTTCAAGGCCGCGGACCGGCTGTGGCTCGAGATCTCGGCCGCCGGCTATCCGCCCGGCAAGACCCAGGTCGTGGAAGTCTGGTCGGGCGGCGTCCAGCGGGCGACATGGGCGGTGGAGTCGAAGGGAGGCGTCTATCGCGCCGCCATTCCCCGGCCCGCCGATATGGCGGCCGGGGCGGAGGTGGAGCTGCGGTTCGCCGCTCCCGGCCGTCCCTCCGACCTCGACCCGCAAAGCCCGGACCACCGCCTTCTCGGCATCGCCGTCAGCCGGATCAGCCTCTACCCCGACGCGGGGGCAGGGCCGCGCTAGGCCCGCGGCGCGGTCTTCTTGATCACCCCGGAGAAGCTCATCATCGGCTCGCCGCCCGCCGAGGCGTTCACGATCAGGCCGCGGATGAAGACCATCGAGCGGCCGGCCTTGACCACCTCGCCGGTGCATTCCACCCGGTCGCCGACGCGGGCGGTGCCGACGAACTCGCCGTTCAGGGTGGCGGTGACGCTGGAGCGGTCGGCCAGGGCGTCGCGGGCGATCACGAACAGGCCGTAGTCGGCGAAGGTCATCACGCAGCCGCCGTGCATGAAGCCGCCGCCGTTCATGTGCTTATGCTCGGCGACGAAGGCGCAGACGCGCACGCCGTCCTCGCGCTCGCGCCAGTAGAAGGGGCCGCAGTGGTCCTCGAAGGGATCGCCCCCGACCCAGAGGGTCCAGCCGGCCCAATCGCCGTCCTTGGCGATCACCTCGTGCGGCCCGCGCTGTTGCTCCTCGGCCCCGCCGTCCATATGCAGTCCTCTCGAAAATACCTGAAACACCCGCCGCCGGCGGGGCTGACCGCTATGAAAGTTGGGAGCCGTCCATGCAAGGCCGCACCGTCTATCTCTGCGCCGGAACGCGCACGCCGATCGGCCGCTACGGCGGGGCGCTGGCCAAGGTGCGCGCCGACGACCTGGCCGCCGAGCCGCTGCGCGCGCTGATGGCGTCCTTGCCCAAGGTGGACTGGGAGGCGGTGGACGAGGTGGTCTATGGCTGCGTCAACCAGGCCGGCGAGGACAACCGCAATGTGGCGCGCATGGCGCTGCTGCTGGCGGGCCTGTCGCCGACCGTTCCGGGGATGACGGTGAACCGGCTCTGCGCCTCGGGCCTGGACGCGACGATCACCGCCGCCCGCGCCATCGCCGCCGGCGAGGCCGACCTGATGATCGCCGGCGGGGTGGAGAGCATGACCCGCTCGCCGTTCGTGATGGGCAAGGCGGACTCGGCCTTCTCGCGCAACGCCGAGATCTTCGACACCACCATCGGCTGGCGGTTCGTCAATCCGGCGCTGAAGAAAGCCTACGGCGTCGACGCCATGCCGGAGACGGCCGAGAACGTCGCCACCGACCACCAGATCAACCGCGAGGACCAGGACGCCTTCGCCCAGCGCAGCCAGGCGCGGGTCGGCAAGGCGCGCGAGCGCGGCTTCCATGCCGGCGAGATCACCCCAGTGACCATCAAGGACCGCAAGGGCGACGTGGTGGTGAGCGACGACGAACACCCGCGTGTCGACACCACCCTGGAGGCGCTGGCGAAGCTCAAGCCGATCGTGCGCGAGGACGGCACGGTGACGGCGGGCAACGCTTCGGGCGTCAACGACGGGGCGGCGGCGCTGCTGCTGGCCTCGGAGGCGGCGGTGAAAGCCTACGGCCTGGAGCCGATCGCCCGCATCGAAGGCGGGGCGGCCGGCGGGGTCGCGCCGCGGGTGATGGGCGTGGGGCCGATCCCGGCGGTGGAGAAGCTGACCGCGCGGCTGGGCGTCTGCGTGCGCGACTTCGACCTGATCGAGCTGAACGAAGCTTTCGCCGCCCAGGCCCTGGCCTGCACGCGCGCGTGGGGCCTGGCGGACGACGCCGAGCATGTGAACCCCAACGGCGGGGCCATCGCCATCGGCCACCCGCTGGGTTGCTCGGGCGCGCGGCTGGCGCTGACGGCGGCGCGGGCGATGAACGAGCGGGGTGGCGCAAGGGCGCTGGCGACCATGTGCGTCGGCGTCGGACAGGGGAGCGCCCTGGCGCTGGCGAAAGTCTAAAGCCCCTCCCCCTTGAGGGGAGGGGTTGGGGTGGGGGTGTCAACGGAGGATGGTGCGGCGAAGCTCCGCCTTGAGCCTTTCCAGGAAAGTCACAGGCCTACACCCCCACCCCCTGCCCCTCCCCTCAAGGGGGAGGGGAGTTCAGCCCTTCACCGGCAGGGGCCTGGCCGGGTTGCCGACCACGGTGACGCCGTCGGGCACGTCGCGGATCACCACGGCGCCGGCGCCCACGGTGGCCCGCGCGCCGACGCTCACGCCGCCGACGCTCACGCCGCCGATGATCAGGGCGCCGAGGTCGACGAAGGCCGCCTCGCCGATCCGGGCCGAGCCGGCGGTGCGCGCGCCGGGCGAGATCGAGACGAAGTCGCCGACGACGTTGTCGTGGTCGATGGAGCAGCCGGTATTGAGCATGCAGAAGCGGCCGATGCGGGCGTCCTGCTGCACGATGGCTCCGGCGGAGATCACCGTGCCGGCGCCGACCTCGGCGGTGGGCGAGACGACCGCGGCCGGGTGGAGGATCACTGGCAGGGTGGCGTTCGCCTCCAGCAGCTTCAGGCAGATCGCGCGGCGCTGCGGGCCCTGCACGGCCACGGCGACGTCGTGGGCGGCGAGGAAGGCGGGATCGTCCAGCAGGCGCTCGTCGCCGAGGCGCGGCCGGGGGTGCATCAGCGGCTTGGGATCGGCGCCGACGTCTAGATAACCGGCGAGGGCGCGGCCCTGGGCCTCGACCGCCTCGATGACGATGCGCGGAAGGGAGCCGGGGCCGCCGCCCACCATCACCAGGGGTCTCATGCGGTCGAGCTTGCCGAAGGCGGCGGCGCGGGACAAGCCACCATCCGGCGCGGTAGAACACCGCCGCCAACCTCGCAAGGAAGGAAGCCTCATGGCCGAAGACTTGGTCTTCTACACCAACCCGATGTCGCGCGGCCGGATCGTGCGCTGGATGCTGGAGGAGGTGGGCCAGCCCTACCGCACCGAGGTGCTGGAATACGGCACGACCATGAAGGCGCCGGCCTATCTGGCGGTGAACCCGATGGGCAAGGTGCCGGCGATCAAGCACGGCGAGACGGTGGTCACAGAGGCCGCGGCGATCTGCGCCTACCTGGCCGACGCCTTCCCGCAGGCGGGGCTGGCGCCGCCGCCGGCCGAACGCGGCGACTACTACCGCTGGATGTTCTACGCCGCCGGGCCGGTGGAGTCGGCGGTGCTCAGCAAGTCGCTGGGCTTCGTGGTGCCCGAGGGACGGGAGTCCACCGCCGGCTACGGCTCGTTCGAGGCGGTGGTGAACACGCTGGAGCAGGCGGTCGGGCGGCGGGACTACATCGCCGGCGACCGGTTCAGCGCGGCGGACGTCTATTTCGGCTCGCAGATCGGCTGGGGGATGCAGTTCGGCTCGATCGAGCGGCGCCCCGCGTTCGAGACCTACTGGGCCAGGCTGGTGGCGCGGCCGGCCTATGCGCGGGCGACCGAACTGGACGGGCCGCTGCCGTCCTGACGACGAGGGCGGGCCTTCCCAACGCACGCCGGCCGTGCAGAACTGCGTTCTCGCAACGGGAGGCGAGGGCGATGCCGGTCTGGACAATCGACGGCGAGGTGACGGCGGTCGAGCTGCGCAACCGCAAGGGCAAGTATGTAGTGCTGAAAAGCCTGCAGCTGCGCGGGAACGACGGGACCACGCATGACCTGAAGACCATCTGCGCCGCCGGCGAGGTGGCCGAGGCGTTGACGCCGGGAAGCCGGGGGCGGTTCTACATCTCCAAGGCGCTGGACCAGACCGGGGTGCACGCCGTGCGCCTGGAGGGCGGCAAGTCGGCGCAGGTCTGGCACAACAACATGGAGCTGATGGGCATGATCACCCTCGGCGCCGGGGTGATCATGACGGCGATCGTGCTGAGCGGATACCGCGGCCTCGCCATGTTCGGTGTGCTGGGCCTGCCGCTGGGCGCGATCATGCTGTTCTACATGCGCAAGGCCCGCCTCGAGGGGCTGAAGCAGTTTGAAGAGGATGCCAGCCCGATCGTCGCCATGTCGTAGGCGGCGTCAGGTTACGCCGAGCGCCGTCCACATCGCCATCGCCAGGCCCAGGCCGCGCAGGTCGCCCTGGGTCGTCGCGCCCATCTTGTTCATGACGTAGGAGATGGTGGTGCGCGCATCCATGTCGATGAGAATCAACGACCCGCCGTAGCCGCCCCAGTAGATGGAGTTCGGGTTCGGCAGCGGCACCGCCCCGCCGGCCAGGCCGAAGCCCATGCCGAAGCGGGCCGGGCCGGCGAAGATCAGGTCGGTCCCTTCGATCTGCAGCTCCAGCGCCTTGCGGCAGCCGGCCTCGGACATGAAGCGCTTGCCCTTGGCGACGCCGCCGTTGGCGAGGATGCAGTGGATCTCGGCCACCGAGCGGGCGTTGCCCGTGCCGCCGGCGGCGGGGATCTCGGCGCCGCGCCAGGCGCGCGTGCGGGTCTCGGAGACGTCGATGCCGGGGTTGCGGGACATGTTGGCCTGCAGCTCGGTCTGGTCGCCGTCGCTGATGGCGGCGCCGGGCGGGGGCGGGATCAGGTCGGCGACGCGCGGGTCGTGCTCGGCCGGCAGGCCGATGTGGAAGTCCGCGCCGAGGGGTTCGGCGATCTCCTGGCGGAACACCGTGCCCAGCGACTTGCCGGTGATGCGCCGCACCACCTCGCCGACCAGATAGCCCTGGGTGAGGGCGTGGTAGCCGCTGGCCGTGCCGGGCTCCCAGAAGGGCGCCTGGGCGGCCAGCAGGGAGGTCATCTTCTCCCAGTCGTAGACGTCGGCGGTGGTCAGCGGCTCCTTCCAGCCGGAGAGGCCGGCCGAATGGCTCATCAGGTGGCTGACCTTGACGTTCTCCTTCCCGGCGGCGGCGAATTCCGGCCAGTAGCGGGCGACCGGGGCGTCGAAGTCGAGTTCGCCGCGGTCGGCGAGGAGGAGGGCGGTGAGCGCCGTCATCGTCTTGGTGGTCGAGTAGACATTGACGATGGTGTCGCGCTCCCAGGGGCGGGTCCGCGCCTCGTCGGCCCAGCCGCCCCAGAGGTCGACCACCGTCTCACCCTCCAGCGTGGCGCAGAACGAGGCGCCGACATCGGCGCCGCCGGCGAGGTTGGCTTCGAAGACCTCGCGGACGGGCGCGAAGCGGTCGTGGGCGAAGCCTTCGATGGCGGGCCGTTCTGCGACGTCGGTCATGGGTTCCTCCCCGGTTTTGCGGGAGGCTACGACGAGAAGGACGCGGCGCGCCAGCCATGCCCCCTCTCCCGTCGGTGGCGGGAGGGGCCGGCGGAGGATCGCCCGACGAAGCTCTACCCCTTTTCGTCATCGCCGGACTTGTTCCGGCGACCCATGAACACGGCGTTTGCGGGGCAAGTTCGGCGAGGGCGACGTCCATAGGCCCACGGAACAAGTCCGTGGGTGACGGTGGAAGATCAGCGAGTCACAGGCCTGCACCCCCACCCCACCCCCTCCCCGCAAGGGGGAGGGGCTTAGGCGGCCGCCAGCGACGGCAGGTCGTGCAGGGCGGGGTCGAGGCCCTTGCCCATCATCTCGATGAAGTTGTCGCGGTAGAAGCGGCGGCGGGCCGAAGCGCTGACGCCCTCCAGGCTTTCGTTGAAGCGTTTCAGCGGGTTACGACCGCCTTCCACGTGCGGGTAGTCGGAGGAGAAGAGCGGGATCTCCTCGCCGGCGTTCTCGATGATCCAGCGCACGTTCTCGTGCGGGTAGGGCGTGGCGAAGAACTGGCGGCGCAGGATGTCGCTGGGCCTGGCCGAGAGCTTGCCGATGCGCGCCTCGCGATGGAACGCCGTGGCGCCGGAATCCATGAATTGCATCAGGCTGGGCACCCAGCCGGCGCCGAGTTCGATGGCGCCGAACTTCAGGCGCGGGAAGCGGTCGAAGACGCCGTCGAACACCAGGGCCGAGAGCGTCTGCCAGATGGACATCGGGATGGCCATGAAGCTGAGCGAGGTGAAGTTCTCCGCCCCGCCGTGGAAATCCAGCACCTGCGGGCCGCCGTTCTCGAAATAGGCGGGGTTCATCTTCTGCTCGCCGCCGACGTGGAACAGGATCGGCAGGCCGGCGTCCTGAGCCAGGGCCCAGAGGGCGTCGAGGTCCGAGTGGCTGGGCGCGTGGTGCTGCGGGACGCGGGAGTTGATCATCAGCCCCTTGGCGCCGAGCGCGATGGCCTCGCGGGCGATCTTGGCGGCGCGGGCCCGGTCGACCAGCGGAACGTAGGCGGTCATCAGGAGGCGCCGGTCGACGCTGCAGTAGTCGGCCATCATCCGGTTGTGGGCGCGGGCCGCCTCGATGGCGAGCTCGGCATCGTCCAGGTGCTCCAGGCGCGGCAGGGAGAGCCCGGCGGTGGTGAAGACCAGCTGGCTGGTGAAGCCCAGCATGTCGAGCGCGGCGGGGCGGTCTGCGTTAAGAAATGCGCCCATCGCCTTGTAATTCTTGGAAGCCAGGAGGTTGATCTCGAATTCGCCGCGGAACGCCGGATCCTGGTGCATCTCGCGGGCCTTGTCGGCCCAGGTCGTGTCGCCCTTGGCCTTGATGGCGTCGTGGATGCGCTCGCGCCAGGCCGGGTCGGCGTAGGCCTCGATGGTGCCGGGCAGCTCCATTACATGGCTGTCGGCGTCGTGGATGGTTTCCCCTTCGACGTAGGGCATGGCGTTCCT
>JADZBR010000091.1 GCA_020852035.1 Caulobacteraceae bacterium | reverse complement strand
GGTGTTGTTGAACGCGCCGCGATAGGCCTTGCCGATCGGGGTGCGGGCGGTGGAGACGATGACGGCTTCACGCATGGACGGTGTCTTTCTTGGTGTTGGTGGTGATGCCGTTGTTCGGCTTGAAGTCCTTGAAGCCCTTGCCTTCGGCGACGAGCTTTTCCAGCAGGGCGGCGGGCTTGTAGGCGTCGCCCATCTTGGCCTGGAATTCCTGCATCTTGGCCAGCACCTTGGGCAGGCCCACGAGGTCGCCGTAGAACATCGGCCCGCCGCGATAGACCGGCCAGCCGTAGCCGTTCTGCCAGACGATATCGATGTCCGAGGCGCGGATCGCCTTGCCCTCCTCGAGGATCTTCGCCCCCTCGTTGATCATCGGGTAGATGCAGCGCTCGAGGATCTCCTCGTCGCCGATGGTGCGCGGATTGGCGCCCGACTTGACGATGAAGTCGTGGATGATCTTCTCGGTGACGGGGCTCGGCTTGGCGACGCGGTTCTCGTCGTAGTCATAATAGCCGGCGCCGGTCTTCTGGCCGCGGCGGTCCATCTCGCAGAGCACGTCGCGGATCGACTCGCCCTTCGAGCGCTCCTTCACCCAGCCGATGTCGAGGCCGGCCAGGTCGCTCATGGCGAACGGGCCCATCGGGAAGCCGAAGTCGTAGAGCACCCGGTCGATGTCCCAGGGCATGGCCCCTTCCATCACCAGCTTCTGCGCCTCGCGCTGACGCGGGCCGAGGATGCGGTTGCCGACGAAGCCGGGGCAGACGCCGGCCAGCACGGCGATCTTGCCGATCTTCTTGGCCAGCTTCATCGAGGTGTTGATCACCTCCTTGGAGGTGTGGTCCGCCTGGATGATCTCCAGCAGCTTCATGACGTTGGCCGGCGAGAAGAAGTGCAGGCCGATCACGTCCTGCGGCCGCTGTGTCACCGAGGCGATCTCGTCGATGTTGAGGCCCGAGGTGTTGGTGCCCAGAATCGCGCCGGGTTTGCAGATGACGTCGAGCTTGGTGAAGATGTCCTTCTTGATGTCCATGCGCTCGAAGACGGCCTCGATCACCATGTCGACGTCGGCCAGGGCCTCCATCTCCAGCGAGCCGGTGATCAGGGCGCAGCGCTGCTCCACTTGTTCGGCGGTGATGCCGCCGCGCGAGGCGGTGCGCTCATAGTTCTTGCGAATGGTCGCGAGGCCGCGATCGAGCGCTTCCTGCTTCACCTCGACGATCACCACCGGGATGCCGACATTGGCGAAGTTCATGGCGATGCCGCCGCCCATGGTGCCGGCGCCGATGATCCCGACCTTCTTGACCGGGATGATCTCGGTGGTGTCCGGCACGTCGGGGATCTTCTGGGCCGTGCGCTCGGCGAAGAAGGAATAGCGCTGGGCGGCCGACTGGGACCCGGTCATCAGCTCCATGAACAGCTTGCGCTCGACGGCGATCCCTTCCTCGAAGGGCAGGTTCACGGCCGCCTCGATGCAGCGGATGTTCCACTCCGGCGCCATGAAGCCGCGGAACTTGCGGGCGTTGGCCTTGCGGAAGTTCTCGAAGATCTCGGGCTTGCCGCGGTCGGCTGCGACCTTGGAGTCGTTGTCGCGGACGCGGACCAGGGGCTTGTTCTCGGAGACGCACTTCTTGGCGAAGGCGATGGCGGCCTCGCGCAGCTTGCCTTCCTCGGCCAGTTCGTCGACCAGGCCCATGGCGAGGGCGGCCTTGGCCGGGACGTGTTGGCCCGACGTCATCATTTCCAGCGCCTTCTGGGCGCCGACGATGCGGGGCAGGCGCTGAGTGCCGCCGGCGCCGGGCAGGAGGCCCAGGTTCACTTCCGGCAGGCCGACCTTGGCCGAGGGGACCGCCACGCGGTAGTGGGCGCAGAGCGCGACCTCGAGGCCGCCGCCGAGCGCAGTGCCGTGGATCGCGGCGACCACCGGCTTGGGCGAGCTCTCCATCATGTCCTGCACCTCGTGCAGGCCCGGCCCCTTGGAGGCGCCGCCGAACTCGGTGATGTCGGCCCCGGCGATGAAGGTGCGGCCTTCGCAGATCAGCACGATCGCCTTGACGGCCGGATCGGCGTTGGCCGCCGTGATCCCGTCGTAGATGCCCTGGCGCACGCGGCCGGACAGCGCGTTCACCGGCGGGGAGTTGAGGGTCAGGACTCCGATCTCGCCTTCGACGGTCAGATCAGTCACCGGGTTGATGGCGGTCACGCAGATTCTCCTCAGGTCCGCGCGCCGCAAGGGCGCGCCGTGGCGATTAAAACGCCCGTATAGACCGGAGGGAGGGCGGCGGAGTCAATGTCGCTGCCGGCCCGAGGGCGCTGGACCGACCTGATTCGCGGAACGCAGCCCGCCGCGCGGTTTTAGGTTATGAGTTGCAAGGGGGCGTGCGCGAATCGGTTTCTAGGTGACGGACTCCATACCCAAGACAGCGTCGGCCGGACGCGCCCGCCAGATCAGCCGACGGCGCGCGGCGGCCCTGGCTGCGGGCGTGGCCGTCGCGGCCGTGGCGGTCGGGGTCTATGCGGCCC
>JADZBR010000090.1 GCA_020852035.1 Caulobacteraceae bacterium | reverse complement strand
ATGGAGATCTGCGGCTACGAGGGAGTCGCGCTGAGTTATCGCGACGCCAGTGTAGAGCGCGCTCGCATCTACACCCCCACCCCAACCCCTCCCCGCAAGGGGGAGGGGCTTAGGCGTTGCGCCGCCTCCGTGAACCGCCGGGCGACGTCGCTCTCCGGCGCTACGGCCGTCAGCGGCCGCCCGTCGTCGCCGCTCTCCCGCAGGCTGATGTCGATCGGGATCTCCGCCAGCAGCGGTACGCCCAGCGCCTGCGCCTCCCGCCGCCCGCCGCCCTCGCCGAAGATCGGGATGCGCGCGCCGTCCGGCCCGGCGAACCAGGCCATGTTCTCGATCACCCCCAGGATCGGCGCGCCGGTCTTCTGGAACATCGAGGCCGCCCGCCGCGCATCGATCAGCGCGATCTCCTGCGGCGTCGAGACCAGCACCACCCCATCGATCTTCAGCCTCTGGAGCAAGGTCAGGTGGATGTCCCCGGTCCCCGGCGGCAGGTCGAGCACCAGCACGTCCAGCGGCTCGGCCTCGCTTCCCCAGACCACGTCCTGGCTCATCTGCCGCGCGGCCGAGCTGGCCATCGGCCCGCGCCAGATCATCGGCGCGCCCTCGCCGACCAGGAAACCGATCGACATCACCTTCAGCCCGAAAGCCTCCAGCGGGATGATCTTCTTCTCCGCGCTGAACTGCGGCTGGCCCGAGACTCCCAGCATCCGCGGGGCTGAGGGCCCGTAGACGTCGGCGTCCATCAGCCCGACCCTTTGGCCCAGCCCCGCCAGCGCGCACGCCAGGTTCACCGCCACCGTCGACTTGCCGACCCCGCCCTTCCCGCTGGCCACCGCGATCACCCGCTTCACGTGCGGCGGCCGGGCGGCGACGGCGGACGGTCCCGGCGAGGCCTGCGGGTCATCCGACACCCGCGCCCGCTTGGCCGGGGCGGTCAGCACCACCTGGGCCGCCTCAACCCCCGCCACGTCCTGCAGCGCCGCCTGGGCGGCGTCCCGGATCGGCGCATAGGCGGCCGCCTTGTCGGCCGAGACCTCCAGCATGAAGCTCACCCGGCCAGGCGCGATGGCCAGCCCCTGCACCAGGCCGGCCGAGACCAGTCCCCGCCCGCTGGCCGGGTCTTCGATCGCTTCCAGGCGCTTGAGGATTTCGGCGCGGTCTGGCGCCGTCGGGGCTGTCATGCTTGGCGTCCGTCTTGCTTTGCTCGGCGCGGGGTCTCATATCCGAACCACAGCGCCGGTCTACAAGCCCGACCTCCCCGCGGCCGCGCCAAAGAAAGAGACGACGCGACCTAGATGCCCTGGAACGACAACGCCAACCCCGGTCCCTGGGGGGCGCCCGACCCCAACGACGACAAGCGCAAGAGCTCCGGCCCGCGCCGCCCCAATCTGGGCGGCGGGCGCGGCGGCGGCCCGCGCGGTCCCAATGGCCCCGACCTCAATGAGTTCGCCGAGCGCCTGCAGCAGCGCCTGCGCGAGTTCCTCGGCGGGCCGGGCGGCCAGATCAAGCCGGGGGCCATCGCCGCCGGCGCGGGCGTGATCTTCGCCATCTGGGCCGCCTCCGGCGTCTATATCGTGCAGCCGAACGAACAGGCGGTGGTCACCACCTTCGGCGCCTATTCCCGCTCCGAGACCCCGGGCCTGCGCTACCACCTGCCGGCGCCCATCGAGCGGGTGGAGAAGGTGCCGGTCACCTCCCTGCAGCGCACCGACGTCGGCGGGGCCGGCGAGAGCGACGTGCCGGAAGAGAGCCTGATGCTGACTGGCGATGAGAACATCGTCGACATCGACTTCTCGGTGACCTGGCGCGTCTCCGACCCCTCCCGCTACCTCTTCAACCTGAAGGACCCGGAAGCCTCGGTGAAGGCGGTGGCCGAGAGCGCCATGCGCGAGGTGGTCGGCAAGAGTTCCCTGGAGCCGGTGCTGACCACCGGCCGCGGCCAGGTGCAGACCCAGGCCGCCGAGCTGATGCAGACCACCCTCGACCAGTGGCGCGCCGGCGTCACCGTGGTGGAGGTGCAGATCCGCTCGGCCAACCCGCCCTCCGAGGTGGTCGACGCCTTCCGCGAGGTCGCCACCGCCGGCCAGAACGCCGAAAGCGCGGTGAACGAGGCCAACACCTACCGCAACCGCGTGGTCAACGAGGCCAAGGGCGACGCGGCCCGCATCGTCCAGGCCGGCCAGGCCTATCGCGAACAGTCCGTGCGCGAGGCCAGCGGCGAGGCCGCCCGCTTCGACCAGATCTACGCCCAGTACCGCTCGGCCCCCGGCGTCACCCGCGACCGCCTCTATCTGGAGACCATGCAGCGCGTGCTCGCCCGCTCCAACAAGGTGGTGATCGACGGCGGCAATGCGACCGCGCCGATCATCCTGCCGCCCGACATCTTCCGCCCGCGCACCCAGCCCGGACAGGCCCAGCCGCAACCCCAGCCTCAGCCGGCCGCGCCCGCCGCGCCGCACGCCGCGGAGGCCCGCTGATGAACCGCCGCTACATGACCTGGGCGATCCTGGCCCTCGGCGTGCTCGTGCTGCTCGCCAACACCCTGTTCGTCGTTGAGCAGCGCCAGCAGGCGATCGTCGTCCGCTTCGGCGAGCCGGTGCGGGTGATCAACGCGCCCTCGCGTCCGGCGCCGGGCCTGAAGATCAAGGCCCCGTTCATCGAGAACGTCATCAAGTTCGACAAGCGCAACATCGCGCTGGAGTCGGCCCAGGAGGAGATCATCGCCGCCGACCAGGAGCGCCTGGTGGTCGACGCCTTCATCCGCTACCGCATCTCCGACCCGCTGCAGTTCTACCGCACCCTGCGCGACGAGCGGATCGCCAACGACCGCATCGAGCGGCTGGTGAACTCCTCGCTGCGCCAGGTGCTGGGCACGGCGACGTCCAATGACATCATCTCCGGGCGCCGCGGCCAGCTGATGCAGCTGACCAAGACCGATGTCTCCAACCGCGCCAAGTCCTCGCGGCTGGGCATCGAGATCATCGACGTGCGCATCAAGCGCGCCGACCTGCCGACCGCCAACCAGCAGGCGGTCTTCGGCCGCATGCAGACCGCCCGCCAGCAGATGGCCGCGCAGATCCGCGGCGTCGGCGAACAGCGCAAGCGCGAGATCATCGCCGCCGCCGACAAGGAGGTGGCGATCACCCTCGCCACCGCCCAGGAAGAGGCCGACCGCACCCGAGGCGAGGGCGACGCCCAGCGCACGCAGATCTTCGCCCGCGCCTTCGGCAAGGACCCGAGCTTCGCCAGCTTCTACCGCTCGATGCAGGCCTACGAGGAATCCCTCGCCCAGGGCGACACGACGATGGTGCTCTCCCCCGACAGCGCCTTCTTCCGCTACTTCGAGCGCGGTCCGGGCGGCGGGCGCTGAGCCCACGGACGTGGTAGCCTCCCGCCAAGGGAGGCCGCCATGTTCCACTCAGGACAACGCGAACTGCAGGATGTCTTCGGCAGCACAGCGCTCGCCGACCGGCTGGACGAGCGCCTGCGGCACGAGCGGTTCACCGACGGCGACAAGGCGTTCATCGAGCGCCTGCCGTTCTTCTTCCTGGCGACGGCGGACGCGCAAGGGCGTCCCGACTGCTCCTACAAGGGCGGCGATCCGGGGTTCGCGCGCGTGCTGGCGCCGGATCAGCTGGCCTTCCCGGACTATGACGGCAACGGCATGTTCCGCAGCCTCGGCAACCTGAAGGTCAATCCGCACGTCGGCCTCCTGTTCATGGCCATCGGCGAGAAGCCGGCGCGGCTGCGGGTCAACGGGATCGCCGAGGTGAGCCTGGACGATCCGGCGATGGCCGACTGGCCCGGCGCCCAGGCTCTGGTGCGCGTCACCCCGACCGACATCTTCCCCAACTGCCCGCGCTACATCCCCGAGCTGGAGCTGAAGGCGCCGTCCGTCTATGCGCCGCGCGAAGGCGAGGCGCCGGTCGAGCCGGCGTGGAAGAGCTTCGAGATGGTCAGCGACGTCGTGCCGCCACGACGGGTCTAGCGCGCCTGCGCCGCCAGCAGGTCGCGCACTCGGTGCAGGTCTTCGGCGATGTGGCAGCAGAGGCTGTGCATCTCCTGGTTCGGGTCGAGCAGGTCCGGCACCATCACCGCCATCATCCCCGCCGCGTGCGCCGCCCGCACGCCATTGTGGGAGTCCTCCAGCACCAGGCAGTGGGCCGGATCGACCGCCAGCCGCTGGGCGGCGGCGAGGAACGGGTCGGGATGCGGCTTGGCCCGCGCATAGTCGCCGCGCGCGACGATGGCGTGGAAGCGGTCCGGCAGGCCGTGCGGCCCCAGCGAGCGGCTGACCGCCTCGTGGCTGGAGGAGGTGGCGACCGCGCGCGGCAGGGCCAGGCGGTCGAGGTCGTCGAGCAGTTCGACCACGCCGGCCTTCAGGCAAAGGCCCGCTTCGGCGACCTGGGCGTAGAACTTCCGGGTCGAGGCTTCGGCGAAGGCTTCGGTGTCGAAATCCTGGCCGAAGTGCTCGCGCAGGATCTCCGCGCCGAGCACCCAGGCGGTGCCGATCATGCGGTGGAACACCGGGACCGGCAGCTCGAACCCACCTTCGGCGGCGGCGGCGAACATGGCGTCGCGGAACACCACTTCGGAATCGACGATGAGGCCGTCCATGTCGAAGAGGACGGCGCGGACTTGATTGGGAAGGGCCATGTCGCGGGCTATCCGAATAGCGCGGCGGCCTCAACTGAACTTGCGCTTCAGCCCGTTACGAAATCCTCGAAGCGATAGCCCTGGAAGTAGAGCAGCGCCGTCAGGTCCGCGTGGTCCACCCGCGCCGCCGCCTCGGCCGCCACCACCGGCTTGGCGCGATAGGCGACCCCGAGGCCGGCGGCCTGGATCATCGCCAGGTCGTTGGCCCCGTCGCCCACGGCCAGGCTCGCCGAGAGCGGGATCTCCAGCCCCTCGGCCTCCTCCTTCAGCGCCGCCAGCTTGGCCTCGCGCCCGAGGATCGGCTCGCCCACCGCCCCGGTCAGCAGGCCGCCCGCCTCGCCCAGCGTATTGGCGCGGTTCGCCTGGAACCCGGCCGCCTGCGCCACCCGCTCGGTGAAGAAGGTGAACCCGCCCGACACCAGCACGCATCGCGCGCCGTGCGCCTCCATGGTCCGCACCATCGTCCGCGCCCCCGGATTGAGCCGCACCCGCTCGTCGTAGCAGCGCTGCAGCGCCTCCGCCGAAAGGCCCTTCAGCATCCCCACCCGTTCGCGCAGGGCGCCCTCGAACTGCAGCTCGCCGCGCATGGCCCGCTCGGTGATCTCGGCGATCTCCGCCTTCTTGCCGGCGTAGTCGGCCAGTTCGTCCAGGCACTCGCAGCCGATGATGGTGGAATCCATATCGGCCACCAGCAGACGCTTCCTGCGCCCTTCCGGCTGCTGCACGCAGACATCCACCGCCCGCCCTTCGAGCGCCTGCAGGGAGCCCCCCCGCACCCCTTGCAGGGTGTGGGCTTCGACCATCAGGTCCGCCGCGTTCGGGCCGAGCAGATCGCTCGCCTCGACGTTCCCGCCGACGCTCTCCACGCCGTAACCGACCACCTCCATCGCGGCGGAGAGATCGGCCGGATCGGCGGTGACGAGGGTGACGGCGAGCTTCATGGTCCAGCGCGGCTAGGCGACACTGCGCGGCGCGTCAATGCAGGACCCCGCCCGGGTGATCAGAACAAGCGCGTGTTCGAGTCGATCCGGTCGGGATCGAACCCAGTCTCTTCAGCGATCACCAAACGTAGTGCGCGCCACAGGGCTTCCGGACGGCTGTCGGCGCCGATCGCCGCGAACTGCGCGAAGTTGCGGACCGCCACCTTCCGGGCGAGATCCCCCACGGTCATGGAATAGTAGGCGCCGACATCGCATGAGGTAAGCACGATCCCGGCGGGCGTCAGCAACAGCAGAGGCCAGATCGCCTGAACAACCGGGGAAAGAACCATCCCGGCAAGCGCCATGACAATTCCAAGACCGCCCCGCCAGGACAGCGTCAGGGGCATCTTGCCGACCCCCAGTTCCCGCGAGAGTTTTGCATAGAGCCTCTTGGGCGATGAGCGGGTTAGTCCCGCCAGCTTGGTCGATGGCGTTATGCGGCCCCGCGTCACGGCCATGTCGGCAAGCACCGCTCTGACGCGGTAGAACGCCAGCGACGTGGCGCAGAGCCCGGCCGCCGATGACCGAGGAACCTGCTCAAGCAGATCGCGGTAGATGTCGCCCACCGTGAACCACCCAGCGGTCTTTTCGCCGAAGCGGACCTGGAACGAGCGCTCTATGGCCTCCAGAAGCTCCTCATCGTCTCCGTCGCCGACCAGGCCGATGGTTTCGCTCTCATCAAGGGTCTGCGGCTTCGACATTTCCGCGAAGGTGGCTCAACGGGTCCGGCCAGGCAACTTAAGGTGTCGCGTCATTACGCCCCCTGCGGCGGTGCGACCTGGCAGCGCTCGAAGAAGCGCTTCATCACCCGCTCGCCGGCGTCGCGGCCGCGCGGGCTGATCCCCTCGAAGGCGGCCAGCATGTCGTCGACGCCGGCGGCGTAGACCTGGCCGGGCGTCAAGCCGCGCGCCGCGCCCTCGGCGAAGGCGTCGTCGAGCATCGTCTGGCCCTGGGCGCCCAGGGCCTGCATCATGAAGCGCATCATCCCGCGCTGGTCCGGCTTGACCATGCCCAGCGCGCCGGGGAACCGCGTCACGCCCCGGTCCAGCGCGACCAGCGCCACGCCGCAGCCGGCCTTGCGCTCCAGCGGCAGGTCGGGCGGCCCCTCGCTCTGGCGCGCGGCGGCGGGCTGGGCCATCAACAGGAGAGCGATGGAGGCGATGGAGGCGATGGCGCGCATGGAGGTCTCCCCGGGCAGGCCCGCAATCGTGCTGATCGCCGGCCCCACGGCAAGCGGCAAGTCGGCGCTGGCGCTGCGGCTGGCGCAGGCGGTGGGGGGCGCGGTGGTGGGCGCCGACGCCTTGCAGCTCTACGCCGACCTGCGCCTCATCACCGCCCGCCCTTCGCCGGAAGAAGAGGCGCAAGCGCCGCACCACCTCTTCGGTGTCGCCGACGCGGCCGAAGGGTGGTCGGTCGGCCGCTGGCTGCGGGCGGCGAACGCGGTGCTGGAGGAGATCGCGGCGCGAGGACGTCCTGCCATCTTGGTCGGCGGGACGGGACTCTACTTCCGGGCTCTGACTCTGGGCCTCGCCCCGACGCCGCAGGTTCCGGCCGCGACCCGCGACTCGGCCGGCGCGAAGTTCGACCGGCTTGGCGAGGCGGCGTTCAGGGTGCGGCTGGCGAGCGCCGATCCGCAGGCCGAGGCCCGCATCGCCCCCGGCGACCGGCAGCGGCTGATCCGGGCTTGGTCCGTGCTGGAGGCGACAGGCCGGTCGCTGAGCGACTGGCAGGCCGAGGCCGAGGGGGCCTTGCCTCCGGGGAGCTGGCGCGCGGTGGCGCTGACGCCGCCGCGCGAGGCGCTCTACGCGCGCTGCGACGCGCGGCTGGAAGCGATGCTGCGCGAAGGGGCGCTGGCCGAGGTGGAGGCGCTGATGGCGCGCGGGCTCGACCCCGGGCTGCCGGCGATGAAGGCGGTCGGCTACCGCGAGTTCGCCGCCCATCTGGCGGGCGAGACGACCCTGGCCGACGCCCTGGCGGCCGCCCAGCGCGAGACCCGCCGCTACGCCAAGCGGCAGATGACTTGGCTCAGGGGCCAGCTCCCGTCCTGGCCGAGGATCGAGGCGTCGGCGCCACAGGACCAATGGGCGCAATTTCTTGCCCTCCATCCCGCCTTGACCGGATGAGAGGTGCGTGCGATCAAGCCGGCCTTCGCTTTTGGAGCACACTCGTGCGCGAACTGCTTGTAATCCGCCGGCGACCCGTAACGGGCTGATCACCCTCCCGATCAGCACGCGACAGGTCGCACGCCCAGCCCCCACCGGGGCTTTTTTTATACCTCAAGGGTCCCATCCCATGACCGCCCACCAGACCATCGAAGCCCCGACCGAAACCGAGACGCTGAGCGGCGCCGAGATCGTCGTGCGCGCCCTCGTGGACCAGGGCGTGGATGTGCTCTTCGGCTATCCGGGCGGGGCCGTCCTTCCGATCTACGACGCCCTCTTCAACGAGCCGAAGCTGACCCACGTCTTGGTGCGCCACGAGCAGGGCGCCACCCACGCCGCCGAGGGCTATGCCCGCTCCACCGGCAAGTGCGGCGTGGTGCTGGTCACCGCCGGCCCCGGGGCGACCAATGCGGTCACCGGCATCGTCGAGGCGCTGATGGACTCGATCCCGATGGTGGTGATCACCGGCCAGGTGGCCACCCACCTGATCGGCACCGACGCCTTCCAGGAGTGCGACACCATCGGCGTCACCCGGCCGATCACCAAGCACAACTACCTGGTCAAGGACGCCGCCGACCTGCCGCGGATCATCCACGAGGCCTTCCACATCGCCACCTCCGGCCGCCCCGGCCCGGTGGTCATCGACATTCCCAAGGACGTGCAGTTCGCCAAGGCCGCCTACCAGGGGCCGGACGAGGTGACCCACGCCCACAACTACCGCCCGCGCACCAAGGCCGAGCCCGGCAAGATCGCCGAGGCGGTGGCGATGATCGCCAGAGCCCGGCGGCCGATCCTCTACACCGGCGGCGGGGTGATCAACGCCGGCACGCGGGCGTCGGAGCTGCTGCGCGAGTTCGCCAAGCTGACCGGGGCGCCGGTGACCTCGACCCTGATGGGCCTGGGCGCGTTCCCCGCGTCGGACCCGCAGTGGCTGGGCATGGTCGGGATGCACGGCTCCTTCGAGAGCAACAACGCCATGCACGACTGCGACGTGATGGTGGCCATCGGCGCGCGCTTCGACGACCGGGTGACCGGCAAGCTAGACGCCTTCGCCCCGACCTCGAAGAAGATCCACATCGACATCGACGCCTCGTCGATCGGCAAGAACGTGCGGGCCGACGTCGGCATCGTCGGCGACGCGGCCAGCGTGCTGGAAGACCTGATCGCCGCCTGGAAGAGCCGCAACCTCTCCACCGACAAGGCGGCGATGGCCGACTGGTGGGCGCAGATCGACAAGTGGCGGGCGCGCAACGGCTTCTGGTACCGGCCGGACGATCAGTTCATCAAGCCGCAGCACGCCATCCAGCGGCTCTACGAACTGACCCGCGGCAAGGACGTCTACATCACCACCGAGGTCGGCCAGCACCAGATGTGGGCCGCCCAGTTCTTCCACTTCGACGAGCCGAACCGCTGGATGACCTCCGGGGGCCTCGGCACCATGGGCTACGGCCTGCCGGCAGCGGTCGGGGTCCAGATGGCCCACCGCGACGCCCTGGTCATCGACATCGGCGGCGACGCCTCGGTGCAGATGACGATGCAGGAGTTCTCGACGGCCATTCAGTACGAGTTGCCGATCAAGATCTTCATCCTCAACAACGAATGGATGGGCATGGTCCGCCAGTGGCAGCAACTGCTGCACGGTGAGCGCTACAGCCACTCCTATTCCGCCAGCCTGCCTGACTTCGTGAAGCTGGCCGAAGCCTACGGCGGCGTCGGCCTGCGCGCCGAGACGCCGGCGGAACTCGACGCCAAGATCGTCGAGATGATCGAGACGCCCCGCCCGGTGATCTTCGACTGCCGGGTGACCAAGGAGGAGAACTGCTTCCCGATGATCCCCTCCGGCAAGGCCCACAACGAGATGATCATGGCCGAGGAAGCGCGGGACCTCGGCTCCATCATCGACGATGCGGGGAAGAGGCTGGTCTAGCGGTTGACGCGAAATGGCGGCGATGAACAACCTTGGGTATGGATTTCGAATGGGACCCGGCCAAGGCGCGTAGCAATCTCGTCAAGCATGGGATTGCGTTCGATGAAGCGATCCAAGTTTGGGACGATCCGCTGCATCAATCCCGTCGAACGCGGATAGAGAACTTCGAGGAGCGCTGGCAGACCATTGGAATGGTGGGGCCGGTTGCCTTAGTATTGGTTGTCCACACCTATCCTGACCCGCAAAACGACCAGCGGGTCAGGGTCATGAGCGCCCGACGGGCTTTGCGACATGAACGAAGACAGTATGAGGAAGCCTTTGACGGCTGAACAGCAGCATCGGCTCGCCAAATTGGCCGCGCTTCCTGACGAGGAAATCGATCTGAGCGACATCCCGGCTCTGACCGAAGAAGAACTGCGCGAGTTTCGACGCCCGGGGCCGGGCGGGCCGCTAGCTCTGCCGGTATCGACGCCCGTTGACGTCGCCGTCGTTCGCTGGTTCGAAACCCATGCGAACGATCGGCCCTACCACGCCGAGATCAACCGAGTGCTTCGCGATCACATAGAACGAGCCGAACGCAAGGCCCGCGCCGAGCGCAAGAGAGCCTGATGCCCGACGACCAGCCCGGTTCCGTATACGACCTTCCCACCGAGGTGGTTCCTGAACAGCAGGCCACCTTCGCCGTCCTGGTGGACAACGAGCCGGGCGTGCTGCACCGCCTCGTCGGCCTCTTCGCCGCGCGCGGCTACAACATCGAGAGCCTGACCGTCGCCGAGACCGACCACAGGGCGCACACCAGCCGCGTGACCATCGTCACCCGCGGCACCCCGCAGGTGCTGCAGCAGATCCAGGCGCAGTTGGAGAAGATGGTCTCCACCCGCCACGTGCAGGACGTCACCCGCGACCCGAACGGCGTCGAGCGCGAACTGGCGCTGGTGAAGGTCAGCGGCACGGGCGCCGAGCGCGTCGAGGCGTTGCGCCTGGCCGACATCTTCCGCGCCAAGGTGGTCGACACCACCATCGAGAGCTTCATCTTCGAGCTGACCGGCGCGCCGGCCAAGATCGACAAGTTCGTGGAACTGATGCGACCGCTGGGCCTTGTGGAAGTCTCGCGCACCGGCGTGCTCTCCATCGCGCGGGGGGCCGAGCGCTTCTAGCGGAGGTCCCGTTTGGCCCCGGCCCGCACCACGCTCGCCGCCCTTCTGCTGATCCCAACGCTGGCGTGGGCGCAGCTTCCCCAGCCGAGCCCGTCCCCCGTTCCGGCCCAGCCGCCCGCACCTGCGACGGCCCCCGGCCCGCCGGTCACGGTGCTGGCCGAACCGCCGCTGGCCGACTGGATTCCGCCCGACCCCGCCGCCTGGTGGACCGACGAATGGCCCAAGCCTGCCGAGGCCGCCGAACCCCTCGGCCCGCGCCGCCTCGGCCGCGGCGAGCGGCTGACCGCGATCGACAACGGCATCGGCCCCGACCACTACCGTCTCTGGGGTCTGCAGCCGCT
>JADZBR010000089.1 GCA_020852035.1 Caulobacteraceae bacterium | reverse complement strand
GCGCGGGCCTCCACCGGCGCACCTGCCCACATGCAGGGATCGAAGGCGCCGGCCAGCGAAACCAGATCGATGAAGCGCACCTTCAGGCTGAGCGCGCCGGGCCGCGGCGCCGGCTCCAGCACGACGGCGCCCGCCCCGTCGGACAGGGTGAAGCGCAGGAAGTCCGCCTCCGCCCGCAGCCGGCCCTTGGCGTCCACCAGGGCCGTGTCCTCGTAGAACTCCGGCCGGAACCAGCGGGAGGAGAACTCCCCCGCGCAGGCGCCCGCCACCTTGTGCTCGCCCGTCCGCACCGCCTGCCAGGCGGCCTTGGCGGCCATCAGCGAAGCGCCGCACACCGACTGGAAGCTGGCGATCTCCAGCGACCCGCCGCCGAGTTCGCCATGCACCCCGGCCGCGTGGCCCGGCACCAGCCAGTCCCCCTGGGTGGTGGCCGCCGCCAGGAAGGAAAGGTCGCCGCGCGCCAGGCCGGCGTCCTCCAGCGCCGCGCTCATCGCCGCCGCGCACATCGAGGCGTTCGAGTGCGCCGGGCGCCCTTCGGCGTCCAGCGCGTAGTGGCGGGTCTCGACCCCGTTCCAGCGCAGCGCCCGGCGGCCCAGCAGGCTGTCCCGTCCGCCGATGCGGCCGAGGTGATCCTCCATCTCGCCGCTGGACACCGGCGGTCCCGGCAGGAAGGCGCCGGCGCCGGTGATGTAGGCGTCCGAAAGGTCGGTCATGCGGCCGATCTCTCCGTCGTCGCCCCTCGCCGGCGACTCTCGCAAGGCTTTCGGGAGAAGTCATCCCTCCTCGCGAGGCGACGCCGATGGCGAACTCCGCCTCCATGCGACGGGCGAGGATCCGACGGTCGGACGCTGAGCGATCGCCGCCGCCGGGTAATTAGTTTTCCTAAAGATCGAAGATCGCCGTTCGGCGAACCTTGGCTGCATACCGGGCTTTCCGTCAAGCCGCCGAAAACTTCGCGACAAATCGACCACACCCCTAAAAAGAACGCTGTTATCGTCGTTAAGTTATCGCCGTTGAGTTGACTTGCTGGCGGCCTGGGGGTGAGACGATGCCCTGTCCGCGACTCCCCGCGCGGGCCCAGACCTTGAAGAATATCTATTACGTCGGCATGGGGACCAGGCCGACGGGAGGTCTCTCCTTGTCTACATTCGTTCCGCGCCGCTGGCGCTCGCTTCTGGTCGCCGGTGTTTCGGCGGCCGCCATCGCCGCCCCGGCCCTCGCCCAGACCGAGGACGCCGCCGGCGACAACACCATCGAGGAACTGGTGGTCACCGCCGAGCGCCGCGAACAGGCGCTGCAGGACGTGCCGGTCGCCGTCTCGGCCTACACCTCCGAGAAGCGCGACGTCGTCGGCATCACCGGCATCCAGGACTTCGTGAACTTCACGCCGGGCATGAACTACTCCGGCACCGACCGCGTCTCGCTGCGCGGCGCCGGGCGCAACACCTTCTACATCGGCAACGACCCGGGCGTGGCCTCCTACACCGACGGCTTCTACTCGGCCTCCTCGTCGGAGCTCTTCAAGACCCCGCTGTTCGTCGAGCGCACCGAGATCCTGCGCGGCCCGCAGGGCACCCTCTACGGCCGCAACGCCATCGGCGGCGCCATCAACACCATCTCCAAGCGCCCGGCCCATGAGTTCGGCGGCGAAGTGCGCGCCGTCTACGGCAACTACGACCGCTATCGCGTCGAGGGCGTGGTCTCGATTCCGGCGGCCGACAACCTGCGCTTCAAGGTCGGCGGCGGCTCCGAGGAGCAGAAGGAAGGCTTCATCAAGAACATCGGCGGCGCGAATGAAGGCGCCACCATCAAGCGCGTCTACTTCGAAGGCCAGATGGAAGCCGAGCTCGGCGACCGCACCGAGGTGTTCGTCCGCTACAACCGCTCCAGCTGGGACGACACCCTGGGCGTCGGCGACCGGCTGAACAACCTGATCACGCCCTACGACACCTTCCGGCCGTTCAACCCGATCGGCCAGCTGGTGACCAACCCGCAGTACGGCTACGGCGTGGCCAACCCCGGCGTGGACGACCCCTATGTGATGAACACCAACCGCGACGGCTACGGCCAGCTGCGCGGCAACCATGTGCTGATCGCCAACGTCACCTACGACCTCGGCTTCGCCGACCTGAAGTACATCGGCGGCTTCCAGCAGTACAACTACCAGACCGGTGGCGACTACGACGGCACCAGCCGCACCGAAGGCATCACCGTGCCGGGCTCGCCGACGCTGGTCTTCCCCGACTACACGACCGATTTCAACGAGCATAAGCGGTATTTCTCGAACGAAATCAACCTGACCTCGAATTCGGACGGGCCGCTCAGCTGGATCCTCGGCGTCTACCAGTATCACGAGGAATACAAGCAGCGGATCCAGCTCGGCGCGCCGCAGCAGACGCAGCTGGACAATCCGGTCTACTTCACCGGCACGTCGGTGGTCCCGGCCGCGCCGAACCCGCTGCGCAACTACGCCGACAACCAGGCGAAGCTGACGTCGAAGGCTTTTGCGGTGTTCGGCCAGGCCACCTACGAGTTCAACGACCAGTTCGCGCTCACCGGCGGCCTGCGCTACACCAAGGACAAGAAGCAGGGCTTCGAGAGCCAGCGCCTGATCCTGTTCTCGCCGGCCGGTCCGTTCGGCCCGGTGCTCGGCAGCGCCTATGCGTTCGACGTCTCGACCGATCTCGATCCGGCGACCCCCGGCGTCCAGAATGCGCGCAACCTCAGCGACACCTGGAACGCCGTCACCGGCACCCTGAACCTCGACTGGACGCCGAACGACGACACCCTGGTCTACGCCAAATACAGCCGCGGCTATAAGTCGGGCGGCTTCCTGCTCGGCACCCTGGCGCCCGATCCGCGCGCCGACGAGGAGACGGTCAACGCCTATGAGATCGGCTGGAAGACGACCATCGCCCGCCAGCTGATCCTCAACGGCTCGGCCTTCTACAACGACTTCTCGGGCCTGCAGCTGAACCTGTCGCAGCTGAACGCGGCGGGCACGGCGGCGTCGAACAACTTCGTCAACGTCGACGCCCGGGTCTACGGCCTGGAGCTGGAGGCCATCTGGCAGCCGGTGCGCAACCTGCAGCTCAGCGCCTCCTACGGCTATCTGAACACCAAGATCACCGACGGCTGCTGCTTCTACGACCCGGCCGACCCGGGCGCCCTGCTCCCCTCGGCCCGCCCGGCCGGCGGCTCGGCGGTGACCAACGGCGTGACCCTGGTGTTCCAGGACCTGAAGGGCTCCAAGCTCTACCAGTCGCCGGAGAACAAGTTCGCCCTCAACGGCAACTACACCTTCAACTTCGACGCCGGCGACCTGGTGCTCTCGGGCACCTACACCTGGGTCGACGAGACCACCTACCAGCCGTTCGACAACCCGGCCTTCGCGGTGCCCTCGCACGGCGAGACGGACTTCCGGGTCCTGTGGAACGACGGGGCGGACCGCTTCACGGTCATCGGCTTCGTCAAGAACGCCTTCGACAAGCGGGGCTACAACTCGACCAGCTCCACCAACCCGACGGCGATCTTCGAGGACGTCACCCCGCCGATCGTGCAGACCCGCACGGCCATCACCCGGGGCCTGATCTTCCCGCGGACCTACGGCGTGGAACTGCAGTACCGCTTCTAAGCCGCGCGCTTGGACGCTATAAAGAGAGGCGGCGGAGCGATCCGCCGCCTTTTCTTTGCCGGACTGTCGCGTATCTGTGCGACAGCCAACTCCCCGAACCGACGATTCTCCTATCATGAGCGAACCCGGTCGCCGCCCGATCCTGCGGCTGAAGAACCCCCCGCCGCTGCCCGTCCCTCCGCCGGCTTCCGCCGCGCCGCCGGGCCAGCCGGCCGCCGAGACGCACTGGAAGTGCAAGCCCTGCGGCGCGCGCCTGGTGCTGCCCGAGACCTGGGCGGAGACCGACGAACTGCGCTGCCCGAACTGCAACGCCAAGATCGGCCTGGTGAAGGACATCATGTCCGACCCGCCGGAAACCTCGCGCCTGCGCGCCCGCCGGGTCTGAGCCCTCCGCCGCGACCGCAGATTGCGGCGGTGCTTCCTTCCCGCGCCACGCCGCGTTAGCCTGCCCCGCCAGGGGGTGAAGCGCGCGCATGGAATGGCTGTTCATCGTCGGCCTCGGCGTCGCCTTCGTCCTGCAGCATCAGCGCATCAACCGGCTTGCCCGCGAGCTGGACGCGCTCCGCCCATCCGAAACGACCGCGCCACGACCCGCTCCGGCCACGATCGCCGCCACCGCCGCCGCTCGCACAGCCGCGCCGTCGGACGAGGAGCGCCTGGCCGCGGCCCAAGCCGCGCTGGCGGCCGCGCGCGGCCGGCGCGCGCCTGTCGGGCCTCGGCCCCTCGCGGCGCCTGAGCCCGCTGAACTACCCCCCGCACCTGTCGCGCTGAAAGCGCCGCCGCCACAAACGACAGCGCCGCCCGCGCCCGCCAAGCCCGCGCCGCCGCCGGCCGAGACCGCTCGCGCCGTCTCCAGTTGGCTGGCGGAGAACGGCCTCGCCTGGCTGGGCGGCGGCGCCCTGGCGCTCGGCGGCCTGCTGCTGGTGGTCTACGCCGCCCAGCGCGGGGTCTTCACCCCGCCGCTGCGCGTCCTCGCCGCCCTGGCCCTGGGCGCGGTCATGGTCGCCGCCGGCGAATGGATCCGCCGCCAGAAACACGCCCCGGGCGGACGCCACATGCTGGCCGCCGCCGCCGCCGCGGGGGCCGGGGCGACCACCATCTACGGCGCGATCTGGGCGGCCCACGCGCTCTACGACCTGATCCCGCTGCCGCTCGCCGCCGCCCTGATCGCCTTCGAATGCCTGCTGCTGCTGGCCTACGCCTTCCTGCACGGCCAGCCGCTCGCCGTGCTGGCCCTGGCCGGCGGCTTCCTCGCCCCGGCGATCACCGGGCCGCGCGACTGGTCCCCGCCCGCCCTGCAGACCTACCTCGGCCTCCTGATCGTCACCGGCTTCGCCACCGCCGCCCTGCGCGGCTGGCGAGAGGCGGGGATCGTCGCCATCGCCGGCGCCTTCTTCTGGGCCTTGGCCGCCTGGGCCGCGGTCGACCACGTGCAGGCCATCCTGCTCACGCTCGCCCCGGCGCTGGCCGCCGGTCTCGCGCTCGAGGCGCGCCGTCGCCAGCCGGCCTGGGGCGATGCGACCGCCGCCGAGGTGCTGCCGCGAATCGCCCTGGCCGTGGCCTCGGCCCTGGCCCTCTTCGCCTGGCTGCGGGTGTTCTCCGAATCCGGGAACGTCTGGCTCCCCGCGCCCGCCCTGGCCAGCGGCCTGCTCATCGCCACAGCCGCCCTGCTGACCGCCCGGCGTCTCGCGCCGGCCGACGCCTTCCTTCCGCCCGTGGCCACGGCGATCCTCGGCGTGGCCTTGGCGCTCTACCCGACCTTCTCGTCCATCTGGGGCCCGCCGGGCGAGACCCAGAGCGACATCGCCGCGCCCCTGGCCCTGGCCTTGGCGGCCGTCATCACCGCCTGCGGGCTCGCCGCCGCCCTTCTCAGCCAGGACCGCGCGCGCACCGTGCTCGCCGGCGCCGGCGGCCTCGGCGCGGCCCTGCTCGCCACCCTGGCCTGGCCCGCGTTCAACGCCCTCGGCTACGCCCAGGACGCCGCCGCGCCCGGCGTGCTCGCGGCGGCCATGGCCCTGGGCGCCTGGGCGCTCGCGCGCCGCTCGCCCGAGCCGGGGCGCGACGCCGCCCTCGGCCTCTGGATCGCCGGCGCCGCTGAGCTCCTCTACCTCTGCGTCTACGGCGCGCTGGTCCCCTTCTGGGCTCCGGTCGGACAGGCCGCCGCCGCCGTGCTGCTGGCGCTGATCGCCCTGCGCCTCCCCTGGCGGGGCCTGGCCGCCGCCGCGGCGGCCGGCGGCCTCGTCGCCTTCGCCTCGCTGCTGCGCTTCGACGTGGTCGAGCTGGCCGTCTCGCCCGACACCGCCGCCTGGCGCACCGCGCTGGCCGCCGGCGCCGCGGCGGCGCTCGCCTTCCTCGGCGGCCGCGTGCTGCGCCGCTCGCAGGGTCGGCGCAACGAGGCCGAGGCGCTGGAGACCGCCGCCCTGCTGATCGCGCTGCTCGGCGGGTTCCTGCTGATCCAGCGCGCCTTCCTGGGCGACCAGGCGCAAACGCTCGGGCCGCTGATGGCCGCCGCGCTGCGGACCCTGCTGATGCTCGCCGCCGCCCTGCTGCTCGCCTGGCGGGCGCGGGAGGACGACGGCTGGCTGGCCCGCTGGCGACTGCCGGCGCTGCTGGCCGCCGGCCTCGGCTACGGCGCCGTCGCCCAGGGGCTGGCCTTCAACCCGTGGTGGGGCGGCGGCGAGGCGCCGCTGGGGCCGCCGCTGGCCAACAGCCTGACGCTGGCCTACCTCGCCCCGGCCCTCATGCTGGCGGCCATCGCCTGGCGCGGCATAGGCGCCGGCGCGGGCTGGAGCCGCGTCGCCGCCGCGGGCGCCTTCGGCTTCGGGTGGTTCTGGGCGCTGATGGCGATCCGCGACGCCTTCCACCCGAACGGCATGGACAGCGGCCCGACCGGCCACGCGGAGTGGGCCGCCTACGCCCTGCTCGCCCTCGCCGGGGCGCTGGCGCTCAAGCTGGCGCACGAGCGCGGACGGGGCGGCCAGCGGCTCGCCTGGCTGGCCGCCGCGGCGCAGCCGGCCGCCTGGGGCGCCCTGGCCTTCGCCACGCTGACTTTCTGGCTCACCGCCAACCCCTGGTGGGGTCCCGACCGCTCCAGCATGCCCCTGCCCGTCGCCGCCCTGCTGCTGGCGCTCTACGCGGCCGGCGCGGGGGCGATGGCGGCGCTGGCCTGGCGCGCCCGGACGCCGGAGAGCTGGCGCCCGCTGGCCCAGGCGTCGGAGACG
>JADZBR010000088.1 GCA_020852035.1 Caulobacteraceae bacterium | reverse complement strand
TCGATCTCGCCAAGGTCAGCAAGGCGCCGGCGCGGCTGGATTTCGCGAAGCTCGCCAGCGTCAACGCGCATTTCATGAAGCTGGCCGACGATGACAGGCTGCTCGATCTGTTGATTGACTATATCAACCACCATCATCCCGATTGGCCCCCGAGCGCGGAAAAACGCGAAAAATTGCGCGCGGCGACGCCCATTTTGAAGCAACGCGCGAAGACCGTCGCCGAACTGGCCGATCAGAGCTTTTTCCTTTTGCGCGCCCGCCCCTACAAGCTTGACGAGGCAGCGCAAAAGGCCATGAAGGACGACGCTAAACCGCTTCTCGCGCGGCTCTCGCAGCGGCTCCAGGCCGCTGCCGATTGGAGCGCGGAAAGCCTGAGCGAACAATTGGCGGGCTTTGCGCAGGACGAGGGCGTGAAGTTCGGCGCGTTCGGTCCGGCGCTGCGCGCCGCTCTTACGGGCGGCGCGGCTTCGCCGGAGCTGGGACAGGTTCTATCTCTGCTGGGCCGCGATGAATCGCTGGCGCGGCTGGGCGATCATATTTGAGGGCCAAGCATGGAATCCAAGGTAGTCAGCAAACCCGCCGCCTCGATGACTGTCGGCAACAAGACCATCGAGCTGCCCGTCTTCGGGGGATCGGTGGGGCCTGACGTCGTCGATATTCGCAAGCTCTATAGCGACGCCGGCGTCTTCACCGACGATCCCGGCTTCACCTCAACCGCCTCCTGCGAAAGCCAGATCACCTATATCGACGGCGACGAAGGCGTTCTGCTCTATCGGGGCTATCCGATCGATCAGTTGGCGGAGCATTCGACCTTCGTCGAGGTTTGCCATCTGTTGTTGTACGGCGAGCTGCCGAACGCCAAACAGCTCGCGGACTTCACGCGCACCATCACGATGCACACGATGCTGCATGCGCAGTTCGATCGCTTCTTCGAGGGCTTCCGCCGCGACGCGCACCCGATGGCCGTGATGGTCGGCACCGTGGGCGCGCTCTCCGCCTTCTATCCCGACTCCACCGACATCAACGATCCGCGCCAGCGCGAGATCGCGTCGCACCGGATGATCGCCAAGATGCCGACGATCGCCGCGCGGGCGCACAAATATACGATTGGTCAGCCCTTCATCAGCCCGCGCAACGAACTGGATTATGCGTCGAACTTCGTGCGCATGATGTTTGGCGTTCCGGCCGAGGACTACAAAGTCAATCCGGTGCTGGCGCGCGCGATCGACGTGTTCCTCATCCTGCACGCCGACCACGAGCAGAACGCCTCCACCAACACGGTGCGTTCGGCCGGCTCCTCGGGCGCCAACCCGTTCGCCTGCATCGCCGCCGGCATCGCCTGCCTCTGGGGCCCGGCCCACGGCGGGGCGAATGAGGAGGCGCTGAACATGCTCAAGGAGATCGGCACGGTCGATCGCATCCCCGAGTACGTGCAGGGCGTGAAGGATCGCCAGTACCGGCTGATGGGCTTCGGCCACCGGGTCTACAAGAACTACGACCCGCGCGCGAAGGTGATGCAGACCACCTGCCACGAGGTGCTGGCGGAGGTCGGCCACGGCGACGACCCGCTGCTGAAGGTGGCGATGGAGCTCGAGAAGATCGCGCTGAACGATCCCTATTTCGTGGAGCGCAAGCTCTATCCGAATGTCGACTTCTACTCGGGCATCACCCTGCGCGCCCTCGGCTTCCCGCCGGAGATGTTCACCGTCCTCTTCGCGCTGGCCCGCACCGTGGGCTGGATCGCGCAGTGGAAGGAGATGATCGAGGACCCGTCCCAGAAGATCAGCCGCCCGCGCCAGCTTTACACGGGCTCGGCCCAGCGCGACTACGCGCCGATCCAGACGCGCGGGTAAGGCTCCTTCTCCCGGTCGGGAGAAGGAAAGACGCGCGAAGCGCGGCGAGGATGGGGGCCTACGGGCTTTCCGGAGAGGGCGCAGGCCCTCACCCTCTCGCCGGCTTCGCCGACGAGGGTCCCTCTCCCTCCCGGGAGAGGAGGTTGAGCACCGTTTCCGCCGCCAGCTCCGAAGGATCGGGACCGCCCTTCCCCATCTTCTCCAGCGCCGCGTTCTGCGCGGCCACCTGGGCGGCGCGTCGTTCCGGGTCGTCCAGCAGCGCGCCGACGGCCTTCGCGAGCGCCGGTCCGTTGCAGGCGTCCTGGATGAGCTCCGGCGCGACGTCGTCCTGCGCGGCGATGTTGAAGAGGGTGATGAACCGCGTGCGGATCAGCGCCTTCAGGGCCACGTAGCTGAGCCGCCCGATCCGGTAGCCCACCACCATCGGACGGCCCGCCAGCGCCAGCTCGGTGGTCACCGTGCCGCTGCAGGCGAGCGCGACGTCGCCGGCCAGCATGGCGTCGTCCTTCAGCGCGCCCTCGACGACGAAGGCGCGCAACCCCCAGCCGGCGACCTCGGCGCGGACGGCAGCAGCGACTGTCTCGGCCACCGGCACGACGACGCGCAGGTCCGGCCGCTCGGCGAGCAGCCGGCGGGCGGCGTCGGCGAAGGGCGGCAGGACGTTCTTCATCTCGCTCGGCCGGCTGCCGGGCAAAACGAGCAGGATCGGGTCGCCCTCTCCCGCCCCGATGTGGGCGCGCAGGCGCGCGGGGTCGGCCTGGCTGTAGTCGCGGGCCAGGGCGGGGTTGCCGACGAAGGTGGTGGCCAGACCCTCGCGCTCGAAATAGGGGGCGTCGAAGGCATGGATGGCCAAGAGGTGGTCGACCGCCCGGGCGAGCGTGCGGGCGCGGCCGGGACGCGAGGCCCAGACCTGCGGACCGACGTATTTCACCAGCAGGGTGTCGGGCAACTGGCGGCGCAGGCGCTGGGCGACGCGCAGGGTGAAGCCCCACTGGTCGATCAGCACGGCGACATCCGGGCGCTCGCGGCGGGCGAGCGCGGCGGTGGCGTCGGCCAGGCGCACCACGCGGGGATACGCCTTCACGCCTTCCCACAGGCCCAGGATGGACAGGTCGGCGATGTCGAACAGGCTGTCGACGCCCTGCTCGGCCATGCGCGCGCCGCCGACGCCGACAAAGCGCACGCCTTCGCCGAGCCGCCGGCGCAGCGCGCGCGCCAGGCCCGCCCCGAGGGCGTCGCCCGAAGCCTCTCCGGCGACCAGCATGACCGTCAGCGGTCGGGCCGCGTTCAGGGGTCTATCCCGACGATGAAGAGGCCGAGTTCGTCAGCCCGGGCGATGGTCTCGGCGCGGTCGAGCACCAGGAGGCGGCCAGTCTCGCCGGCGA
The DNA here is from genome assembly GCA_020852035.1 of Caulobacteraceae bacterium. GTDB lineage: Bacteria > Pseudomonadota > Alphaproteobacteria > Caulobacterales > Caulobacteraceae > Phenylobacterium. Next base: position 8,857 of record JADZBR010000088.1, on the reverse strand, counting down.
TGCCGGCCAGGCCTGCGCGGGCGGCGCGCTCGACCGTGCCGAGGCCGATAGTCGGCAGGTCGATACGGGTCTCCTGCACTGGCTTGGGGGCCTTGGCGAGCACGCCGCGCAGCCCGTCCGGCGCGCCGCGCAGGGCCGACGGAAGCTCGGCGACGCGACGCAGCAGGGCGTCGGTGCCCTCCTGGGCCTCCACGGCCAGCACCAGGCCCTCGCAGACCACGGCGGCCTGGCCGATGTCCAGCCGCCCGACCGCGCGGGCGACTTCCAGGGCGCGGGCGATGTCGGCGGCGTGCGTCTCGCTGGGCGCGTGACGGCCAAGGGGGCCCGAGGCAAGGGCGAGGTCCTGCTCCACCTCGTGGGCGCCCTCGACGGCGAAGCCTTCCTTCTCGAACTCGCCGAGCAGAAAACGCAGCAGCCCGTCGTCGCCCTTGCGCGCGGCGGCGATGGCGCCCGGCAGGGCGGCGAGGCCCCGCAGGTCCGGCGCGAGATTGCGGAAGTCCGGGCGGGCGACGATGCCGGCGAAACAGACCGAGGCGCAGCCCGCGGCCTTGAGCGCCTTGATGCACTTGCCGAGTTCGCCCAGGCCGATGTCCGCGCCAGGATGCTCGGCGAGCTCGGGATCGGCGAAGCCCTTCAGGCGGACGACGAAATAGGGCCGCCCGGCCGCCTCGCAGTAGTCGGCCAGTTCCCGCGGCAGGCCGCCGCCGCCGGCGATCAGGCCGAGCTTCCTCATCGCGCTCAGACCTCGCGCTCCGGCAGGCAGAGGGGGCGGGCGGCGTCGGCGCGGATGAAGTCGATGATCTCCATCACCTGCGGCACGGCCTGGTAGGTTTCGATGGTGTCGGCCAGCCGCTCCTGGAAGGTGCCCTCCTCGGCGAACAGCATGCGGTAGGCGGCGCGCAGGCTGTTGATGGTCTCGCGGGTGAATTCGCGGCGCTTGAGGCCGACAAGGTTCAGGCCCTCCAGGTGCGCGTGGTTGCCCCAGGCCGAGCCGTAGGGGATCACGTCCTTGGTGACCGCCGCCAGTCCGCCGATGTTCACATGCCGGCCGATGCGGCCGAACTGGTGCACGGCCGCCAGGCCGCCGATGATCGCGAATTCGCCCACCACCACGTGGCCGCCCAGCGTCGCGGCGTGGGCCAGGATCACCCGGTCCTCCAGCACGCAGTCGTGGGCCACGTGCGCCTGGGCCATGAACAGGCCATCGGCGCCGACGGTGGTGACGCCCCGGTTCTGCGGGGTGCCGCGGTGCATGGTGACGTATTCGCGGATGGTGTTGCGCGGGCCGATCTCCAGGCGGGTCGGCTCGCCGTTGTAGAAGGTGACCTGCGGCGGGCCGCCAAGGGCCGCGAACGGGTGGACCACACAGTCCTCGGCGATGGTGGTCGGGCCTTCCACCACCACGTGCGAGATCAATCGCGTGCGGTCGCCGATGGAGACGTTCGCGCCGACGATGCTGTAGGGGCCGATCTCAACGTCGGCGCCCAGGACGGCGCTGGAATCGACGACGGCGGTAGGGTGGATCTTGTGGGTCACTTGGTCTCCACCAGCATGGCGGCGAACTCGCATTCGGCGGCCAGCTGGTCTTCTACATAAGCCTGGCCTCTGAACTTGAAGATGCCGCCGCGAGCGCGCAGCACCTCGACGGGCATCCGCAGCACGTCGCCCGGGCGGACGGCCCGGCGGAAACGGGCGTTGTCCAGCGACATGAAGAGGATGGTCTTGTTGCGGACGTCCACGTCCAGCGACTTGGACATCAGGATCGCGCCGGACTGGGCGATGGCCTCGCAGATCAGCACGCCCGGCATCACCGGATACTCCGGGAAGTGACCGGCGAAGAACGGCTCGTTGATGGTCACGCACTTGATGCCGACGATCGACTGGCTCTCCCTGTAGTCCTCGCATCGGTCCACCAGCAGGAACGGGTAGCGGTGCGGGATGCGCGCCATCACCTCGGCGATCTCGATGGTGGTGGGCGTCTCGTTGCTGGGCGCTTTTCTGGCCATGCCGTGCCCTCTCAGTTGCCGATCTGGCGGGTCAGCCAGGCGATCTCGCGCATCCAGCGCTTGATCGGCCGCGCGGGGACCCCGCCCCAGGTCTCGCCGGCCGGGATGTCGCGCATGACGCCCGTGCCGGCCGCCAAGCGCGCGCCGGCGCCGATGTTCACGTGGTCGGCGATGCCGACGCTGCCGCCGAGCTGCGCCCCGTCGCCGATGGTCACGCTGCCGGAGATCCCCACCCGCCCGGCCAGCACGCAGTTGCGGCCGATCCGGCAGTTGTGGCCCACCTGCACGAGGTTATCGATCTTGGTGTTCTCGCCGATGGAGGTGTCGTCCCAGGCGCCGCGGTCGATGCAGCTGTTGGCGCCGACGGTGACGCCGTCCTGCAGGATCACCCGGCCGAGCTGCGGGATGTCGATCACCCCCGCGTCCCCCGCCGTCGCGCCGAAGCCGGCCTCGCCGATGCGGGCGCCGGCCAGCAGGGTCACGCGGTCGCCCAGCAGGGCGAACTGCACCGAGGTGTTCGGGCCGATGCGGCAGTCGCGGCCGATGGCGACACCTGGGCCGATCACCGCGTTCGCGCCGATCACCGCGCCGCGGCCGATCTCCGCGCCCGCACCGATGACGGCGCCCGGGCCGATCTGCACGTTCTCCTCGATCACCGCGTCGGGCGAGACCGCCGGGCCGCCGCGATCGGGACGGATGCGGTGCAGCCGGTTGGCCGCCTTGGTCCAGGCCAGCTGGGCGCGGGGCGTCACCAGGGCGGTGCAGCCCTCCGGCAGGCCCGAAGCGTCCGCCGCGGTGACGAAGCAGGCGCCGGCGCCGGAGGCGGCCACGGCGGCGGCGTACTTGCGGTCGCCGAGAAAGGTGACGCTGTGCGCGCCGGCGCGTTCGACCGGCGCGACCTCGTCGATGGGACGGGCGGCGTCGCCGCGCAGCTCCGCGCCGGTCAGCTCGGCGAGTTCGCCGAGCGTGGCCGGTCCAAGCGACTCGAAAAAGCGCGGGTCAGGCATGAGGCGTCATAACGACCTGCGCGCGATCCGCCCAGCCGATCAGCGCGGGGCGGCGGGCGTGGCGGCCGGCTGGTCGAGGTGTTCGCGGTCGAAGGTGAAGTTCTGGATCTTGGCGTTCAGCGCCGTCACCACCGCCGGCGTGATGTCCATCTGCGGATTGGCGATCACCAGGGCGTCGCGGCTCAGCAGCATGCCGCACTGGCGCTGCTGGTAGACCTGGCGGATCACCGGGTCGAGCTCGGTGCCGATGCGCGACAGCGCCTTCTGCTGGGTGGCCTGCACCTCGCGGTCGCGCTGCGCAGCCTTGCGCTGGAAGTTGTTGACCTTGGTCTGCCAGGCGTTGGCGCGGGTCTGCAGGGTGTTCTGGTCGAGCGTCGCGCGCTGCGATTCCAGGGTCTTGCCCTCGTTCTGGATCGTGGTCTGCTCGGCGTTCAGCTCGGCCTGCACGGCGGCGACGATCTGCTTCATGCGGGCGTCGACGTTGCGGCCGACGGTCGACTGGGCGATGGCGCCTTCCACCGAGAGAATGCAGACGCCGGGCGTGGCCGGGCCGTGGGTGACCTGCGGCGCGGCGGGCTGGGCGGCGGCGGCCTGGGCGAAGGCGCTGGTCGCCTGGGTGGCGACCAGCAGCGCGGCCGTGGCGGCCGCGACGTAGGAGGTGGTTTTCATTACAGTTGTTTTAGAACCTGGTTGTGGTGGAGAACCGGAAGAGTTCGGTCTTATCGTAGTCTTCCTTGGCCAGAATCTGGCTGAAGTCGAAGCGAATGGGACCCATAGGCGAGCGCCAGAAGATGCTCAACCCCGCCGAGGCGCGCAGCGAGAGGTCGTCCTTGATCAGCGGGTCGACGACCCCGGCGGCGGTCAGCTTGTCGCGGTCGTCCAGCAGGCCCAGCGTGCCGACGTCGGCGAAGAGGGCGGCCTTGATGCCGTATTGCTCGGGAAGGCCGGTCGGCACCGTCATTTCCACCGTGCCGATGGCGTAGGCGCGCCCGCCCAGGGCGTCCGAGCGGCCCAGGTTGGTGTCGCGCGGGCCGATGCCGGCGACCTCGAAGCCGCGGAAGCTCTGGCCGCCCTTGAAGAAGCGGTCGTTGATGCGGATCTCGTCGCCGCCATAGCCGGTGATGTAGCCGGCCTGGCCGGTCAGGCTGAGGATGAAGTCCTTGTTGAAGCCGTGATACCAGCCGCCCTCGCCTTCCGTGCGCAGATACTTCACGTCGCCGCCGACGCCGGCCAGGTCCTGGGTCATGGCGACGTAGAAGCCGCGGGTCGGATTCAGCGGATCGTTGCGGCGGTCCATCCGCAGGCCGTAGCCGACCAGCGAGGTGACGTAGGACCCGCGCTGGGCGCAGATCGAGGTGGAGGCCACCGGAGCGGTCGGATTGCAGAGGCTGTCGTCGATCTGGATGTCGTCGCTGCGCAGGGTGTAGCGCGTGCTCATCGAGGTGTTCAGCGTCAGCGGGAAGCCGAAGCGCACGTTGCCGCCGATGCTGGTGCTCTCGTAGGCGGTGTACTCGGAGTAATCGAGGCGGTTCGAATAGAGGTCGATCCCCGCCGCCAGGTTGCGGCCCATGAACCTGGGCTCGGTGAAGCGGAAGTCGACCTGCTGGCGCAGCGAGCCGACGGAGACCCGCGCCGCGACGCTCTGGCCCCGGCCGCGGAAGTTGCGCTCGGTGATGCCGAGGTCGAGCACCAGCTGGTCCACCGAGGAGTAGCCGGCGCTGAAGGAGAGCTCGCCGGTGGGCTGTTCCTCGACCTGCACGCGCAGGCCCGTGCGGTCGGGCGCGGAGCCTTGCGTCTCCTCGATGTCGACCTCCTTGAAGAAGCCGAGGGCGCGGATCTGGTTGCGGGACCGGTCGACCAGCACGCGGTTGTAGGCGTCGCCCTCGGCGATGTTCAGCTCGCGGCGGATGACATAGTCGAGGGTGCGGGTGTTGCCGACGATGTCGATGCGGTCGACGTAGACGCGCGGCCCCTCGTTGACCTGGAAGGTCACATCGACGGTCTTGGCCTCCCGGTTGGCGGTATAGCGCGGGCGCACGTCGACGAAGGCGAAGCCGGCGGCGCCGGCGGCGAAGGTCAGCGAGTCGGTGGCCTGCTCGATGCGCTCGTCCTGGTAGGTCTGACCCGAGCGGATCGGCAGCAGCGCCTGCAACAGGTTCTTGTCGAGCTTGGAGAGCTCGGTCTCCACCGTCAGCTTGCCGAACTTGTACTCCGGCCCCTCGTCGAGGGTGTAGGTGATGACGAAGCCGTTCTTGTCGGGCGCCAGTTCGGCCACCGCCGATATCACCCGGAAGTCGTAGAAGCCGCGGTTGCGGTAGTGCTTGCGCAGCTGCTCCTTGTCGTACTCGATCCGGTCGGGGTCGTAGTTGGTGTTCGAGGAGAAGAACTTCAGCAGCCGGGTTTCCTCGGTGACCACCACATCGCGCAGGTCGTTGTCCGAGAACTCCTTGTTGCCGAGGAAATTGACGCGCAGCACGCCACTCTTGGCGCCTTCGTTGATCTCGAAGATCAGGTCGACGCGCTTTTGCGGCAGTTCGACGATCTTGGGCGTCACCGTCGCCGAGATACGGCCCGAGCGGCGGTAGAGCTCGATGATCCGCTGGACGTCGGCCTGCACCTTGGAGCGGGTGAAGATGCCGCGCGGGCGGATGGTCACCTCGTCGCGGATCTTGTCGGACTTCAGCGCCGAGTTCCCCTCGAAGATCACCTGGTTGATGATCGGGTTCTCGACCACCTGGATGACCAGGTCGCCGGCGTTGTAGTTGATCTGCACGTCGGCGAAGAGGTCGGTGCGGAAGAGGGTCTTCAGCGCATCGTCCATCCGCTGCGGATCGACGTCGTCGCCGATGTTGATCGGCAGGTAGGAGATCACCGTGCTGGATTCGATGCGCTCGTTGCCGCGCACGATGATGCGCTGCACGACGCCGCCCTGCGGCTGCGCGGCGACGGGGGCCGCCGGCTGAGCCGGCGCGGCCGCCTCGGCGGGCGGCGCGGGCTGGGCGTCCTGGGCGAAGGCGGGCGCGGTCAGGGCGGTCGACGCCAGGAGCACGGCCAGGCCGCCGACGAACACAGCGCGATGGGCGCGAGCTTCAGTCATATCGTTTTGAACGCCGTGAGCTTTTTGAAGAGAGACGTCAGGACAGCAGCCCGCCGAAGAACTGGAACACCCGAAGCTGGGTCAGGTCGTTCCAGGTGGCGAACAACATCAATCCGATGAGCAGGGCAAGGCCGACGCGATAACCGACCGCCTGCACCGCCGCCGAAACCGGCCGCCGGGCGACCGCTTCGTAGGCGTAGAACAGCAGATGCCCGCCATCCAGCACCGGGACGGGCAGCAGGTTCATGAAGCCGATGCCGATGGAGAGCACCGCGGTGAGGCTGAGCAGGGCCACGAACATGGCCAGCATGCGCTCGGCCAGGGCGACATTCTCCACCGAAGAGCTGATCTTGGCGACATCGCCGGAGACCTTGGCGATCCGCAGCGGGCCGCCCAGCTGGTCGCCGTTCTCCTTGCCGGTGACGATACGGCCCAGATAGCCGAGGGTGGTGTCGAGCACCTGCCAGGTGCGTTCCGCGCCAGCGCCGAGCGCCTCAACGGGGCCGTAGCGGCGCAGCTGCAGGTCGCCGGGGCGCGAGCTGATCTGCACGCCCAGCACGCCGACCCTATGGGTGTCGCCGGCCTCGTCTGTGATCGTGCGCCGCTCGGGCGTGGCGGTCAGGGCCAGTTCGCCGCCGCCGCGCAGGACCACGAACTCCACCGGGCTGCCGGCGCGCAGCATGATGATCCGCTGCAGGTCCAGGAAGCCGTCGATCTTGCGGCCCGCGGCCTCGACCACCACGTCGCCCGGCTTGAAGCCGGCGACGGCGGCGGGGGAGCCGGCCTGGACGGAGTCCACGCGGGCCGGGATGATCCGCTCGCCGAAGGCCATCAGGATGGCGGCGAACAGCGAGATCGCCAGGATGAAGTTCGCGATCGGCCCGGCGGCCACCACCAGGGCGCGCTGCCACAGCGGCTTGAAGGGGAAATAGCGGCTCACCGCCGCCTCGCCCTCGGTGTCGACGATCGAGCGGCGGATGGCCGCCAGGTCGCTGGAATCCGGCAGGCTGGCGGCGTTGTCGTCGCCCTTGAAGCGCACATAGCCGCCCAGCGGCATCCAGCCGATGCGCCACTCGACGCCGGCCTTGTCGCGCCAGGCGAGGATCGCGCGGCCAAAGCCGATGGAGAAGCGGTCGATGGCCACGCCGCACCACTTGGCGGTCAGGAAGTGGCCGAACTCATGCACCGTGACCACGATGGTCAGCACGAAGAGGAACGGCAGGACGTAAGTCAGTAGGCCGGTCACGGCGTCCATCAGCGGCTCCCCTGCCCTGCGGCGCGCCGGGCGCCGGCGAATCCGCCGAGCACCTCGGCGGCGATCCGGCGTGCGGCCTGGTCGGTATGCATGACGCTCTCCACGGGATCGTCGCTCTCGCCGGCGTCCAGCGCGCCCAGAGCTTCCATTCGCTCAAGGGTCTCGGCGGCGGTGGCGGCAATATCGAGAAAGCCGATCTGGCGGTCAAGGAAGGCGGCCACGGCCGCTTCGTTGGCCGCGTTCAGCGCCGCCGGCGCCTGGCCGCCACGCGTCAGCGCCTGCTTGGCGAGCCCCAGCGCCGGGAACTGCTCAGGGTCGGGCGCCTCGAAGGTCAGCGGGCCGCAGGCGGTGAGGTCCAGCTTCGGCGCCGGCCAGGCCATGCGCTCGGGCCAGGCGAAGGCGCAGGCGATCGGGATGCGCATGTCCGGCGCGCCCAGCTGGGCCAGCACATTGCCGTCGGCGTATTCCACCAGGCTGTGCACGATCGCTTGCGGATGGATCACGACCTCGATGCGCTCCGGCGGCATGGCGAACAGATAGGCCGCCTCGATCACCTCGAGGCCCTTGTTCATCATGGTCGCCGAATCGATCGAAATCTTGTCGCCCATCGACCATTTCGGGTGGTTCAGGGCCTGCTCGCGGGTCGCCTGCCGCATTTGCGCCACGCTCCAGCTTCGGAACGGCCCGCCGGTGGCGGTGACGATCAGCTTGGACACCTGCTCGCGGGCCAGCGGCTGCAGCGCCTGGAAGATCGCCGAGTGCTCGGACTCGACCGGAATCACCATGCCGCCGGCGCGCCGCGCGGCGTGCAGCAGGCTCGGGCCGCAGCAGACCAGGCTCTCCTTGTTGGCCAGGCCGATCGTCGCCCCCGAGCGCGCTGCGGCCAGGGTCGGCGCCAGGCCGGCCACCCCGACGATGGCCGCCATCGCCCAGTCGACCGGCTCGGCGGCGGCCTCGGAGACGGCCGCCTCGCCGCCGGCGCAGGCGATCCCGGCGCCGGCCAGGCGCTCGCACAGTTCGGGCAGCAGCCGCTCGTCGGCGATCACCGCCTGGCGGGGCCGCCAGCGCAGCGCCTGCTCGGCGAGCCGGGCGACGTTGCGGCCCGCGGTCAGGGCGGCGATCTCCACCGCGGCGCCGGATTGCTCGAAAAGGTCGAGCGTCGAGACGCCCACCGAGCCGGTCGAACCAAGGATCGAGACACGCCGGGTCAATGGGCCCACCCCAGGTGGTCGATCAGCCGGGCGACGGCCAGCACGATCGCCGAGAACATCAGGCCATCGACCCGGTCCAGCAGGCCGCCGTGGCCGGGGATGATGTCACCGGAATCCTTCACCCCGAACCGGCGCTTGAGCATGGATTCCCAAAGGTCGCCGGCCATCGTCGCCAGCCCGCCCGCCAGGCCGATGGCCGCCGCGCCGGTCTTCCAGAGGCGGATGTCGGTGAACTGCTTGGCGATCTCGCCGACCAGGATCGCGGCCAGCATCGCGCCCAG